>NZ_JBIVVI010000306.1:0-8140 GCF_044757675.1 Kitasatospora sp. NPDC091257 | reverse complement strand
GGTAGAAGGGGCGCAGGTGGGGCTCGTAGTCGACGTGCAGCCAGGTACAGCCGGCCGCGCGGGCGCCGTCGGCGGCCTCGGCGACCAGCCGGGTGGCGATGCCCTGCCGCCGGGCGTCCGGGGCGACCACGGTGTCGAGCAGGAAGGCGTGGGCGCCGCCGTCCCAGGCGAGGTTGACGAAGCCGACCAGGGCGTCGGCGGCGGTGCGCCGGGCGGTGACCCAGCCGAGGCTGTGCCGCTCCAGGCGGGCGATCCGGTCGCCCGGCTCCCCGGGGTGGCCGAAGCCTTCGGCGTGCAGGGTGTCGAGTTCGGGGTCGGTGAGCGGGCCGCGCCACAGGTAGTCGATCGTCACGACGGCACTGTAGACCCCTTGTTAAGTTCTGATCATTTTTTATCGACCAAGGACACGACTTGGCAAAGTTATGACCTTTCCTCTAGCTGAATCTGACTGACCCCGGTCAATCTCTGACGCAGCTCCTTTCCCTGCACAGCTACCCCCACTGGAGTCAGAGTGACCCCCACGCCTTCCTCCCGCCGTGCCCGCGTGGCCGGAGCCGTCGCGGTCGTCGCCGCCCTCGCCGGCGCCACCGTCCCGGCCGCCACGGCCTCCGCCGCCACCGCCCCGCGCGAGGCCGCGATATCCCAGGCCCGCGCCAACGTCACCCACAACGCGGGGGTGTTCGGCTTCGGCGCCGGCCAGGACCTCGTGCTCAAGGACGTCGTGCTGGACGCCGACGGCGCCTCGCACGTCCGCTTCGACCGCACCTTCCAGGGCCTGCCGGTGGTCGGCGGCGACCTGGTCGTCCACCAGGACGCCAAGGGCAGGCTCAAGGACTCCTCCCGCGCGGCCGCCCACGACGCCGCCGTGAAGTCGACCGTCCCGAAGGTGACCGCGCAGTCCGGCGCGGCCGGCGCGCTCGCCGCCGCCCCGGGCGTCCAGGACGCCGTCAGCACCCCCGAGCTGGTCGTCTGGGCCGCCGACGGCACGCCCCGGCTGGCCTGGCGCACCACCGTCGCGGGCACCGGCGCGCACGGCGAGCCGGCCGGCAAGGTCGTCGTCACCGACGCCACCACCGGCGAGCAGATCGAGTCCTACGACGCCGAGCACCAGGCGACCGGCACCGGGAACTCCGAGTACACCGGCAGGATCAGCATCGACACCACCGCCAAGTCCGGCGGCGGCTACACCCTGACCGACCCGGTCCGCGGCCACGTCACCAAGGACGCCAACAACCTCTCCGCGAGTTCGATCAAGGCGACCTCCGGCACCGCGTTCAACAGCACCACCAACGTCTGGGGCGACGGGAAGAAGTTCTCCACCGACCGCTCCACCGCCGCCGTCGACGCCCACGCCAACACCGCCTGGACGTACGACTACTACAAGAACGTCCACGGCCGCAGCGGCATCAAGAACGACGGCAAGGGCGCCACCGTCTTCGTCCACGTCGGCACCAACTGGGACAACGCCCAGTGGTCCGACAGCTGCTTCTGCATGATGACCGGCGACGGCAACGGCAGCAGCGACCCGGAGCAGGTCGACCTCGACACCATGGGCCACGAGATGACCCACGGCGTCACCAGCGCCACCGCCAACCTGCGCTACAGCGGCGAGTCCGGCGGCCTCAACGAGTCCACCAGCGACATCTTCGGCACCATGGTCGAGTGGTACGCCAACAACAGCGTCGACACCGGCGACTACCTGTTCAGCGACCAGTCCACCCCGCCGTGGCTGCGCCGCTTCGACAAGCCCTCGCTGGACGGCTCCTCGGCCGACTGCTGGAGCAGCAGCGTCGGCAAGCTCGACGTGCACTACTCCTCGGGCGTCGGCAACCACTGGTTCTACCTGGCCAGCGAGGGCAGCGGCAGCAAGACCATCAACGGCGTCACCTACAACAGCGCGACCTGCAACGGCTCCACGGTGGCCGGCATCGGCCACGACAAGATCGCCAAGATCTGGTACCGCGCGCTGACCGTCTACATGACCTCCACCACCAACTACAAGGGCGCCCGCGCCGCCTCCCTGAACGCGGCCCGCGACCTGTACGGCGCCGCCAGCACCGAGTACAACGCGGTCGCGGCGGCCTGGAGCGGGGTCAACGTCAGCTGACTTCCTAGTAGTTGAACCCCACGTGGCAGTGGTCGTGGTGGGTGTCGTCGGTGAAGAACCGGTTGCCGGCGCCCGGGATCGCCACCGGCCCGCCCACGTTGTACGCACCGGCGGCGGCCGCGTCCCGCATGAAGGACTCGACCAGTTGCCGGGACGTACCCGGGTCGACCACGGCCAGCCCGTCGATCCGCCAGACGTCGAAGGCCCGGCCCAGCGGATGGTCGCTGGGCCGGGTCGTCCCGAAGACGTCCAGCGGGTGGCCGGTCCGCACCACGCTCACCGAGAGCGTGTACGGGCCGGCCAGCCGCAGCATCGCCTCCAGCACGCTGTCGTGCACGGTGCCGCTGCGCAGGTCTGCGGCGGCCTCGGGCGGCAGCTCGACCCGGGGCTCGGCCAGCACCCGGGCCACCGCGGGCGGCGGTGCGGCGGCCGCCGGGCCCGCCACTCCCGGGTGCAGCTCGGTGACCGTCCAGCGCGGCTCGGCCCGGCTCAGCCGGACGTCCACCGTGGTGCCGCCCTCGGCCACCGAACCGTCCGGACCGCGCGTCCACTGACGGCAGACCACGAGCACGCTCGCCGAGTCGTCGAGGATGCCTCCGTACTGGGCGACGATCACCTCCAGGCTCGCCTCGGCCGCCGCCGGGGCGAGCGGACCCGCGGCGTCGGCCAGCGCGGGCGGCAGGCCGAGCGCCGCCACCCGGGCACGGGCCGCCTCCGTGCCCTGCCCGCCGGGCGGCCAGGCGCCGAGCGCGGCGACCAGCTCGACGGCGCGGCGCTTGACGTCGGGCTGGATCTCGCCGGGGCCGGGCTGCCAGAGGGGCGGCCGGGGCAGCGGGGTCGGTGTCCGCGCGGGCGTTCCGGCACTACTCGTGGCGGCGGGCGTCGTGGCTACGGGCGTCGTGGCGGCCGGGCCGGTGGTCGCGGCCCGCGGCCTGCTCCCGCTCGTGCACCCCGCCGCACCCAGCACCAGCGCCGCCGCGCCCGCCCGCAGCACCCCGCGCCGGCCCGCGGCCCGGCCGCCGTCTCCACCCGTCATGCCGTCAGTATGCGGCGGAGGACCCCCTGGCGCAGGAGGCGTCAGCCCAGCCGACGGATCGGTTCGCCCGCCAGGAACGCCGCGATGTCCTCCACCGCCTCCTCGTAGTAGCGCCGGTAGTTGTCCTGCGACACGTACCCCAGGTGCGGGGTGGCCAGCAGCCGGGGAGCGGTGCGCATCGGGTGGTCGGCGGGCAGCGGTTCGATGTCGAAGACGTCGACGCCCGCACCCGCGATCCGGCCGCCGATGAGCGCGGTGAGCAGCGCGTCCTGGTCGACGATCGCCGCCCGGGAGGTGTTGACCAGGTACGCCCCGGGCTTCATCAGGTCCAGCTCGGCCGCGCCGATCAGCCCCCGGGTGCCCGGGTTGAGGGCGAGGTGGATCGAGACGAAGTCGCTCTCGCGGAGCAGCTCCTCCTTGTCGGCGGCGCGCCGCACGCCCGCCCCGGCGGCCCGCTCGTCGGTCAGGCTCCGGCTCCAGGCCACCACGTCCATGCCGAAGGCCAGGCCGACCCGGGCCACCCGGCCGCCGATCCGGCCGAGGCCGAGCAGCCCGAGCGTCCGGCCGTGCAGGTCGGCGCCGACGGTGCTCTGCCAGGGGCCGCCCTCGCGCAGCGCGGTGTTCTCCTGGACGATGCCGCGGGCCAGTCCGAGCAGCAGCGCCCACGTCAGCTCGACCGGCGGGGTGCCCGAGCTGGCGGTGCCGCAGACCGTCACCCCGTGCGCCTGCGCGGCCGCGAGGTCGATCGCCGCGTTGCGCATCCCGGAGGCGACCAGCAGCCGGAGCCGCGGCAGCCGGGCGAACAGCGAGGCCGGGAAGGGCACCCGCTCGCGCAGGGTGACCACGATGTCGAACCCGGCGAGCGCGGCGGCCAGCTCCTCCTCCGAGCCGAAGTGCTCGCGGAAGGCCGTCACCGAGACCCGGCCCGCCACCGGGGACCAGTCGGCGCTGCTGGTGGCGACGCCCTGGTAGTCGTCCAGGACGGCGCAGCTGAGGATCGGAGGCGTCATGCCCGCACTCTCGCAGAAGCCTCCGCCACCCGGCGCCCCGGGTCGGGTCCGGGGCGGTGGCGGTGCCGGACCGACCTGCGGAGGGGGATACGTCGGCACCACCTGAGAAAACCCGCGGCGCCGGACAGCAGACCCTGTTCCGGGGTCTGCTGTCCGGCCGAAGGAATTGCAGTCGCCGCTATCCGCTCAGCACTTCCCATTCCTGGCGGTCGATGGTGTGACACCTCCAGGACAGGACCTCGGTGTTGTAATCCAGGCAGTACTTGGTCCCGTCGTACAGAATGTAGAGCTTGACGATGTTCCCTGGATTGAGCGACCCCTCGACGTGGAGGTCGGCATTGAGATTCCCACAGTACCCCCCTTCGACCTCCGAGCCCTCCAGCGTATAGATGTTCAGACAGGACTTGTAGTCCATGTTGTACAGGTCGACAAGATTGTTCCCCGGCCAGCGGAGTTCGAAGCGTTGATCCGAATATCCCACACAGGGGTAAGCACCGACGTGCTTCCCGAAAGCCGCATGGAAGGACAGGCACTTATGGGCCGTTCGGGTGACATGCATTTCAGAGCCACCTGAAGCGGTGAAGTCATCGTCATGGGCACTGGTTATTTCTGGCCCCCGTCGGCGCACCCCTACAACCGCACGGCTGATCAGAACCATTTATCCAGGGGAATCACCATAAAGTTCGTCACCGAACACCGGACCACCGTCCGGTTACCGCAGTTCCGGGGGCCGCAGGCCGTAGCCCTCCTCGGTCCGCACGATCCGGGGCGGCCCAACCGGCCAGCTCCGCCGGGCGGTTGGTGATGATCCCGTCCACGCCCGCCGCCGTGAGGGCCTTCCAGCGGGCGGGCAGGTCGACCGTCCAGACGTTGACCGCCACCCCGGCGGCGTGCAGTTCCCCGACCGCGCCGGGGCGGGCGGAGAGCGCGTCGTCCGAGGGGTGGTAGGCGGCCAGGCCGAGGCCCCGGGCGGTGGCGACCGGGTCGGCGTCCAGGGTGGAGCGGAGCAGCGCGAGGGGCAGTTCGGGGGCCAGTTCGCGGGTGTGGCGCAGGGCGTCGACCTCGAAGCTCTGGACCATGACCCGGTCGGCCATGCCGTGGTCGCGCACCTCCCGGACGATCCGGGCGACCTCGTCGCGGCTGTGCGGCCCCTTGATCTCCAGCAGCAGCCGGCCACCGCGGGTGCGCAGGTCCTCCAGCTGGGCGGCCAGGGTCGGCAGCCGGGTGCCCGCGTAGGCCGGGGCGAACCAGGAGCCGGCGTCCAGCGCGTCCAGTTGGGCGGCGGTCAGCTCGCGGATCCGGCCGGTGCCGTCGGTGGTGCGGTCCACGGTGTCGTCGTGCAGCACGTACGGGACGCCGTCACTGCTGGGCTGGACGTCGTTCTCGACCCACTCGGCGCCGGCCCGGCGAGCCACCTCGTCCGACACCAGGGTGTTCTCCGGCGCGGCGGAGGAGGCGCCGCGGTGCGCGTACACGGTCGGCGGTGCACCGGCCGGGCGGAGCCGGGTGTCGGCGGCGGGTGCGGCGGCGGGTGCGGCGGCCGACCGCACCGGTGCCCCGGCGAGCGCGACGGCGCCGACGGCGGCCCCGAGCAGCGCGGCGACGAGAACGGTCCGACGGCGCCGCTGCCGGGGGTGCCGGGGGCCTTGCCGGGGACCTCGATTGGGTGTCATGTCCCGCACATTACGGCCGTCCGGCACCTGCGGCCCGACGACACCGGCATCCGGGGCGACACGCCGGCGCGCGGAGCAACACCCGCTCACCCTCCGCCGGCGGCGCCGCGCGCACAGCACCGACCGCCCGGCCCGGTGGGCGCCGACCAGGCGGGCGTCCCGCACAGCCGTCAGGTACTGGGACACCGCGGACGCCGACAACCCGGTGCGCCGGGCGAGCTCGGTCGTGGAGACCGGGCCGCCAGCTCCGTCAGCAGCCGGGTGCGGGAGCGACCGAGGACGGCCGCCACAGCCTCGGCGCCGGCCGCCGGGGCGGTGGCCCACAGGGTGCCGGTGCCGCGCGCCGGACAGGCGAGCTGCAGCGGGTCCGGCGGGGCCGGACGGGTGCGGAGCGCCGGGCCGGTGAAGACGGACGGCACCAGCGGGAGGCCCGCCCCGGCCGTGGGTCCCGGCAGCGGGCGGGTGCGGTGGCGCAGCCGCAGAGCGCCCTCCGTCCAGCGGAGCCCGGCGTGCAGGTCGTTCAGCACCTGCGCCGCGCCGCGCTCGGCCGCCAAGCCCCACCCCCGTGGATTCACGCATGGTCGAATCGTTGGCGCTCAGGCCGGTGCAGCAGTGATCATCATGGGCATGACTTCGAGCGCAGTTGCCAACACCCCCGTCACCCCCGTCACCCCCGTCACGGCCGCCGCCTCCGGTACCTGGAAGCTCGGCGACCGCACCGTCCACCGGATCGGCTTCGGCACCATGCGTCTGCCCCAGACCGGCCCGGCACTCGTCCCGCACGCCGTCCCCCGCGACCGCGAGCAGGCGCTGCGGGTGCTGCGCCGCGCGGTCGAGCTGGGCGTCAACCACATCGACACCGCCGCCTTCTACTTCTCGCCGCTGCGCTCCGCCAACGAGCTGATCAACCGGGCGCTCGTGCCGTACCCCGACGATCTGGTGATCGCCACCAAGGTCGGCCCCGGCCGCGGCCTCGACGGCGAGTGGGTCGAGCACGCCCGCACCCCCGAGCGGCTGCGCGCCCAGGTCGAGCAGAACCTGCGTCAGCTCGGCCGCGACCACCTCGACCTGGTGAACCTGCGCGTCCTCGGCACCGACTCGGTCGCCGAACGCTTCGGCGCGCTGGCCGAGTTGTGCCGGGCCGGGCTGATCCGCCGACTGGGGCTGTCCAACGTCCACCCGCACCAGCTCGCCGAGGCGCAGACCATCGCGCCGGTGGTCTGCGTGCAGAACCCGTACGGCATCGGAGCCACCCCGGCGCAGGACGAGGTGCTGCGGATCTGCGGGGAGCAGGGCATCGCCTTCGTCCCCTTCTACGCGATCGCCGGGGCCGGGCGGGAGGGCGGCGCCGGCGAGGCCGAGCCCGCCCAGGTCCGGGCGGTGGCCGAGGCGCGCGGGGTGAGCACCGCGCAGGTGCGGCTGGCCTGGACCCTGCACCGCGGCCCGCACGTGCTGGCCATCCCGGGCACCGGCGACGTGGCGCACCTGGAGGACAACATCGCCGCCGGGGCACTGCGACTGTCGGCCGAGGAGCTGGCGCTGCTGGACGAGGCCCACGCGGGCTGAGGCAGAACCGGGCACGGCCCGAGCCGGAACGGGGCACCGCCCGAGCCGGAACCGGGCACGGCCCACGGCGCGTCACTCCGGGGCGAATCGATCTTCGTCCACCGTGAGGGGCCCCGAACATGACCGACCGCGCCACCCGCTATCTCTACCTGGCCCGCCACGGCGAGGCCGCGTCCGAAGGCGACGGCAGCGGGCTCACCGCCGCCGGACGCCGACAGGCCGCCCTGCTGGGCCGGCGGCTGGCCGGCCGTCCGGTCTCGGTGCTGCACCACGGCCCGCTGCCCCGGGCCGCCGAGACCGCGCGGCTGGTCGCGGAACAACTGACCGGCGTGCGGCCGCAGCCGTGCGAGGAGGCCGGGGACTTCGTGCCGCACGTGCCCGAGCGGGACGAACTCCCCGATGACGGCGCCGAGTTCCTGCTGAACTTCCTCTCGTCCACCACGGCGCAGGAGCGGGAGCAGGGCGCCGCGCTGGCGCGGCGGGCCGTCGAGCGGTTCACCGGGCCGGTGCCGGGCCGCGAGGAGCGGCACGAGCTGGTCGTCACCCACGCCTTCCTGGTCGGCTGGCTGGTCCGGCACGCCCTGGACGCCCCGGCCTGGCGCTGGCTCGGCGTCAACGCCGCCAACGCGGCGCTGACCGTCCTGCGCTACGCGCCCGGCCGGCCGCCCGCCGTGCTGCTGCTGAACGACCAGGGCCACCTGCCTCAGGAGCTGCACTGGACCGGCACGCCCTGGACGCCCCGGCCTGG
>NZ_JBIVVI010000305.1:0-8147 GCF_044757675.1 Kitasatospora sp. NPDC091257 | reverse complement strand
CGCAAGCCGCTGGTCGGCCAGTTCTCCTTCCGCGGCAAGAAGGTCTTCGTCATCGCCAACCACTTCAACAGCAAGGGCGGCCGGGCGCGGAATCGGGCGGGCGACGAGGGACGCGGGCGGGCCGGACGGCGGCCGCTCCGGCGCCGGGCAGCCCGAGCCGCCCCCTCGGGGAAACCGGAACCGCGGGAATCCCGGGCGGCCGGTCATGGTCTGTCCGCTTTCGGATCAATCCTGGCGCGGACCGGCCGACGCGTCAGTGAAGCGCCGGCGAAAGAAGTGTGGAGAAAATGGCGGGCATTGACGCAGAACCCCCCCTGCGTGGAATGGGCCGAAGGCCCCGCCCGCGAATCGAAGGACCCGCTTCGGTACATCCGGCGAGACCATTCCCGCCACAACGCTCACACATTGACTTTCCCCCGTATTGCCGACACTTCGCCACGCGAAGCGCACATGATGAACCATGCGCGGCGATCGCCGCTCCCGCGTCCGGATGGCAGACTCGGCCAACATCCGACGGGCTCCTGAGCAGGCGTCAGGACAGTAAAGTCGATCTTCAGAAGCCCTGCAATGTGAGCCCGGTCACAGGAAAACTGCGATTGCGGCGTCTATGCTGGTCACTCGCAAGCCTGCAGAACACGCTTGCTGCACACGTCGGGGGACAACGGGGTATGATGAACAGTTTCCGACCCATTCCATCAGGGTCCACAGCAATCCTTCTTTTCGGGGCCACACCTCTCTGAAATCTGTCCTGAACATGTCATAAAGCCCATCGGCCCCCTTCCATCCGAAGGCCGCCGAGGCGTTTATCAGGCAGTCTTTTCCCTTTTTCCGGATATCGACGCCGCGATTGTCGCGCGTCGCACTTCGGCGTGCCCGGCAAGTCCCGGTGCGCGCCGGAAAAGGGCTGAACACGCATGCCTCCGACCGTGCGGCAGGGGCCGGTCCGCGATGTCCGCGGACAGGTGCGCCCACGGCGGGGACGCCGTTCGACGCGAAAGGAACGCACCCTCGTGGATCCTGCTTGTACCTACCTGCTCGTTTGCGCCGGCTGCGACTGGCGGAGCTCCGACGACGGGCTCTGCCTGAGCTGCCCGCGATGCGGGGACGACACCCTGCTGCGCAGCGAGTACGCGGAACAGCGGTTCACCGTCACGCCGGAGAGGTCCGGCATCTTCCGCTACGGCTGGCTTCCGGTCCGACGCGAGGTCGAGGGTTCCCAGCGGCCGGCCGTCTACCGGAGCGCGGGGCTCGGGAAGGCCCTCGGCCTGACCGACCTGTGGATCTCCTTCAGCGGGTACTGGCCCGAACGCGGCTGCCGGATGACCTCCGGCTCCTTCAAGGAGTTCGAGGCCTTCGCGGTGCTGGGACGCACCCCCGAGCAGGCCGGTGTGATGGTCATCGCCTCGGCCGGCAACACCGCGGCGGCCTTCGCCGCGGCCCGGAGCGAGGGAGTCCCTCGGCTGCTGGTGGTCCCGAGCCGGGCACTGCCGGCCGTGGCGGCCGCCGACGCGGGTTCGGCGGACGTCCAGGTGGTCGCACTCAAGGACGCCACCTACAACGACGCGATCGACTTCAGCCGGAAGCTGATCGCCTGCGGTCCCGGGTTCTTCGCCGAGGGCGGGGTCCGCAACGTCGGCCGCCGCGACGGGCTGGGCGTGGTCGCCCTCGCCGCCTTCGAGGAGATGGGGGTCCTTCCCGAGGTCTACGTCCAGGCGGTGGGAAGCGGAGCCGGGGCGATCGCCGTCCACGAGGCCGCCGAGCGCGTCATCGCCTCCGGTGCCGCCGACGGGCAGTCGGTCCCGCGGATGCTCCTGTGCCAGAACGCGGACTTCGCCCCGCTCAGCCGGGCGTGGCAGGGGCAGCCGGACGACCCGGCGCGGGCCGCGGCACCGCTCGGCCTCTACGCCCCGGAGCTGGCCAACGCGACGCCCCCCTACCTCGTCGGCGGCGGTGTCCGGGACGTCCTGCGCGCCGGCTCCGGCGACATGCTGGTCGCCGGCCGCGCGGAGGCGGAGGCGGCCCGGGCGATGTTCGAGGAGCTGGAGGGCATCGACATCGAGCCGGCGGCCGCCGTCGCCGTGGCGGCGCTGCGCGACGCCGTCCGGGACGGGCGGCTCGCGCCGGACGCGACCTGCCTGCTCAACGTGACGGGCGGCGGACGCCGGAGGCTGTACGCCGACGCCCCGGCCGCCGCGCCGCGGGCATGGCTGGTCTCGCGCGGCGACTCCCCCGACGAGGTCGCGGCGCGCGTGCTGGACGCCTTCGCGACCGGCAGCCGACCGCGCGCCGTCGCCTCCGTGCGCTGAGCCGGAACCTCCGAGCCGAACCGTCAGAAGGGAAGTGGGCCCGTTGGGCAACCGCACCGTGGCAGGCTCGTCCCTGCCCCTCGACGTCCGGGACCTGCACGAATCGCTGGGCTCCCCGGTGAGCGCGTCGATGAACTTTCTCAACGAGGTGTCCCAGGACTACCCGGACGCGGTGTCCTTCGCCGCGGGCCGACCGTTCGAGGGCTACTTCGACCTCGACGACGTCCACCGCCACCTCGACGTCTACCGCCGCCACCTCTCCGAGCGTTTCGACGGTGACGAGGCGAAGGTCCGGCGCACCGTCCTCCAGTACGGCCGCACCAAGGGCGTCATCCACGAGCTGGTCGCGGCCCACCTGGCCGTCGACGAGGGCATCGTGGTGGACCCGGAGGCCGTCGTGGTCACCGTGGGCTGCCAGGAGGCGCTCTACCTGACCCTGCGGGCGCTGCGCGCCACCCCCGAGGACGTGCTGCTCGCGGTGACGCCGAGCTACGTCGGGGTGCACGGGGCCGCCCAGCTCGTCGACATGCCGCTGCTCCCGGTCCGGGAGTCCGCGGCGGGCGTCGACCTGGCGGACCTCACCGCCGTGGTGCGGGAGGCCAGGGCGGCGGGCCGGCGACCGCGGGCCCTCTACCTCGTACCGGACTTCGCCAACCCCGGCGGGGTGCGGATGAGCCGGGAGGACCGGCTGCGGACCCTGCGGGCCGCCGCGGAGCTCGACCTCCTGGTGCTGGAGGACAACCCGTACGGCCTGCTCGGCGACCCCGACGGGCCCCCGACCATGAAGGCCCTCGACACCGACGGACGCGTCGTCTACCTCGGCTCGTTCGCCAAGACCGGGCTCCCCGGCGCCCGGGTCGGCTACGTGGTCGCGGACCAGCCCGTCACCGGCCCGCGGGGCGGGGCCGGCCTGCTGGCCGACGAGCTGGCGAAGATCAAGAGCATGACGACGGTGAACACCTCGCCGATCGCCCAGGCCGTCATCGCCGGGAAGCTGCTGGAGAACGGGCACAGCCTGCGGGCGGCCAACGCGCGCGAGCGGGAGACGTACCGCGCGAACCTCCGGCTGATGCTCGACGGCCTGGCCGCGCGGTTCGGCGCCGGACAGGTGCCCGGCGTCTCCTGGAACACCCCGAGCGGCGGGTTCTTCCTGCTGCTCACCGTGCCCTTCGCGGCGAGCGACGAACTGCTGGAGCTCAGCGCCGGCAGGCACCGCGTGCTGTGGACGCCGCTGCACCACTTCTACGCGGACTCCGAGCCGCGCCGCGTGATGCGGCTGTCCTTCAGCCACCTGCTCCCCGCGGAGATCGACGAGGGGCTGGACCGGCTGGCCGGCTTCGTCCGGGAGCAGGCCGCGGCCGCCGCGCGGTGAGGCCGGCCCGCGCGGCGCGGGCCCCCGGGGTGCCATCGAGACCGAGGCTGAGAGGAAAGACGTGCGCCCAGCACACCAGTGGTTGCGAGTAGTGAAACCGTCGGCGGAGCCCCGCACCCGGATCGTCTGCTTCCCGCACGCGGGCGGCGCGGCGAGCTTCTACCGGGCGTGGGGGCCGTCCCTCCCCGACGGCGTGGAGCTGCTCGCTGTGCGGTACCCGGGGCGGGAGGACCGGCTGCTCGAACCGCCCGCGCGGACCATGGAGGCCCTGGTGGCCCCGGTGGTCGCCGAGTGCCTCCCGCTGCTCGACCGGCCGCTGGCGTTCTTCGGCCACAGCATGGGCGCGTCGGTCGCCTTCGAGGCCGCCCGCCGGCTCCAGGAGGCGCACGGCGCCCGGATCACCGCCCTGTTCGTCTCCGGGCGGTCCGGCCCCGGGCGGGAGAGCGTCCCGGAGCAGTCGTACGCGACCGCGCCCGACCGGGAACTCGTCCGGCATCTGAAGGAGCTGGGCGGCACGGAGACGGCCGCGCTGGACCACCCGGACCTGCTGGAGCTGGTGCTCCCGGCGGTCCGGGCCGACTACCGCATCGTGGAGGAGTACCGGGCCGATCCCGCCGGTGCCGTCCTGGACGTCCCCGTCGTCGCGTACTACGGGGACGAGGACGCCGACACCGACGCCGGGTCGGTGGCCGCGTGGGCCCCGGTGACGCGGGCGTCCTTCACCGCGCGGGCCTTCGAGGGCGGGCACTTCTACCTCACCGACCAGCAGGCCGGCCTGCTGCGGGACGTGCTGTCCCGGCTCGGCGTCCCGGCCGCCGACTGAACCGAGGCCGCCGCGAACCCGCGGCGCCGTCACCACCACCGCTAAGGAAGACGACAGTGACGAACCCGTTCGAGAACAACGACGCCCCGTACCTGGTGCTGCGCAACGCGGAGGGGCAGCACTCGCTGTGGCCCGCCTCCGTCGAGGTGCCCGCCGGCTGGGAGACCGCGTTCGGCGAGGCCGGCCGCCAGGAGTGCCTGGACTACGTCGAGGCCAACTGGACGGACATGCGCCCGAAGAGCCTGGTCGAGGCCATGGCCGCCGACTGAGCGCCGCCGCACGTCCGTTCGCTGCCCGGGGCGGGCCGCCCCGGGCAGCGGACGGCACGCCCCCCGAGCCTGCGCGGCCGGCGCGCCCGCCCCGCGCCGGTGGAGCCCTGCGACATTTCCAAGGAGAGAATCACGTGAGTGGGTCCGCGGTCTACGGCAACCTCGGCATCGAGTACGTCGAGCTGTGCGTGGACGACATCGAGGCCGGCACGGCCACCTGGGTCGGGCAGTACGCGTTCCGGGTCGTCGCCCCGCAGGTGGCGACCGGAACGGGCCTCAGGAGCACCGCCCTCGCCCAGGGGGACGTCACGCTCGTCCTCACCGAGAGCCGGGACACGGACCACCCCGCCGGCGCCTACACCGCACGGCACGGCGACGGGGTCTCCGACATCGCCCTGCGGGTCCCCGACGTGACCGCGGCCTTCGCCGAGGCCACCCGGCGCGGCGCGCGGCCCGTGGCCGCCCCGGCGCCGCACCCGGCGGGCGGCACCACGGCGACCGTCGGCGGCTTCGGCGACGTCGTGCACACCTTCGTCCCGGACGACGGCGCCGCACCGCCCGCGCTGCCCCACGGACTGGTCGTCGACCCGTCCGCCCTCGCCGCCGCGCGCGAGGTCGCGCCGCCCGTCGGCCTCCGGCGGATCGACCACTTCGCCGTGTGCGTCGACGCCGGCGAGCTCCAGGCGACCGTCGACCACTACGGCCGGGTCCTGGGCTTCGACACCATCTTCGAGGAACGCATCGTCACCGGTTCCCAGGGGATGGACTCCAAGGTCGTCCAGAGCCCCTCGGGAACGGTGACCTTCACCGTCATCGAACCCGACACCACCGCCGACCCCGGGCAGATCGACGAGTTCCTCGCCCGCCACGGCGGCGCGGGCGTGCAGCACATCGCCTTCTCGGTGGAGGACGCCGTGCGCTCCGTCACCGCCCTGTCCGAGCGCGGAGTGCGGTTCCTGACCGCCCCCGGCTCCTACTACGACCTCCTCGGCCGGCGGCTGACCCCGAAGAACCACCCGCTGGAGGACCTGCGCCGGTGGAACCTGCTGGTGGACGAGGACCACGCCGGCCAGCTGTTCCAGATCTTCACCCGCTCCGCCCACCCCCGCCGCACCCTCTTCTTCGAGGTCATCGAGCGCCTGGGCGCGGAGACCTTCGGGAGCTCCAACATCAAGGCGCTGTACGAGGCCGTCGAGCTGGACCGGGCGAAGCAGGGCGGTGCCGCGCGGTGACCGCCCCCTCCTTCCCCACCCCGGCGGTCCGCGACGAGCCCGCCGCCCGGTGGCAGCGCGAACCCGCCTGCCTCCAGGACCTGGAGCGGGCAGCCGCCGCGGTCCTGCCGCCGGACATCTGGGACTTCGTCGCCGGCGGCAGCGGCACGGAGTCCTCGGTGCACGCCAACCGCGACGCCTTCGACCGGCTCCACCTGGTGCCGCGGGTCCTGCGGGACGTCGCCGACTGCGCCACCGCGTCCCCGCTGCTGGGCCGGGACGCCGCGGCGCCGATCGCCGTCGCCCCGATGGCCTACCACCGGCTGGTGCACCCGGACGGCGAACTCGCCGTGGCCCGCGCGGCCCGGGACGCCGGCGTCCCCTTCGTCACCGGGACCCTGAGCAGCTACCCGCTGGAGGAGATCGCCGCCCAGGGCGGCCGGCTCTGGCTCCAGCTGTACTGGCTCAACGACGAGGCCAGGCTGTTCGACCTCGTCGACCGGGCCGAGCAGGCCGGCTGCGAGGCGCTGATGCTGACCGTGGACCTGCCCTGGATGGGACGCCGGCTGCGCGACGTGCGCAACCAGTTCACCCTGCCGCTGGACGTCCAGGCCGCCCACCTCGGTGACGGCTCGGCCTCCCGGGCCCACGCCCAGGGGTCCCGGACGTCCGCGGTGGCGGAGCACACCAAGGCCTTCATGACCGCCTCGCTCTCCTGGCGGCACATCGAACGGCTCCGCGAGCGCACCGGACTCCGGCTGGTCCTCAAGGGCCTCCTCGATCCCCGGGACGCCCGGCAGGCGGCGGACCAGGGGGTCGACGCGATCGTCGTCTCCAACCACGGCGGGCGCCAACTCGACGGCGCCGTACCGCCGATGGCGGTGCTCCCGGAGATCCGGGACGCCGTGGACGGCCGCTGCGAGGTCCTGGTCGACGGCGCGGTGCGCACCGGCAGCGACATCGTCAAGGCCCTGGCGCTCGGCGCCGACGGCGTCCTGGTCGGCCGCCCGGTGTTCTGGGGCCTCGCCACCGGCGGCCAGGCCGGGGTCGGCGACGTCCTGCGCATGCTGACCGAGGAGCTGCGGGACGCGCTCGGACTGGCCGGCTGCGACTCGGTCGAGGCCGCGCGGTCCCTGCGCGTGGTCACCTCCGCGCCGTTGCGGACGGTCTCCGCGCCGCACGGGTAGCCCCGGGGCCCCGGCCCCCACCCGACCCGACGCTCCGGGCGCCACCGACCCGAGGACCACTGCCATGGATACAGCGCTCCCGTTCCCCTACCCGCCCGCCCGACCGGACGGGCCCTTCCCCACCGGCGGCCGGCCCGCCGCGCCGCTGCACCTGCTGCGCCGCCCCTCCACCGCCGAGGGCTTCGCCCTGGACACCACCGCCCCGGAGGAGCAGCACTTCGTGCTGTCGGCCGAACTGCCGGACGACCACGAGCTGTTCACCGACGGTCCGGGCACCTTCCACGACGTCCTGTTCCCGGCGGAGACGATGCACCAGGCGGCGCACTTCATCGCCCAGCAGTACTTCCGGGTCCCGGCCGACCGGCCCGAGGCCTTCGCCTCCAGCAGCGTCGACGTCCTGGACCTCTCGCCGTGGCGCCGCACCGGGCGGGCCGCCCACCTCGCCATGGAGCTCACCCTGACCCCGGGCGACGTGGTCAACGGCGTCCCGCGCGGCCTGGAGTGCGTGGCCCGGGTGGCCATCGACGGAGTGAACTGCGGACTCAACCGGACCAGGCTGGTGTTCGTCATGCCCGGGGTGCACCGCAGCCACCGCGCCCGGGGCAGGCGCGAGAGCCTGAACGACTCCTGCGCGGTGTCCGCGCCCGGCGCGGACGGGGCGCTGCGCCCGGCCCGCGTCGGACGGAGCGACCCGCGCAACGTGCTGGTCGGTCCGCCGCTCAGGGTCCTCGACGGGGAGTTCCTGCTGCCGGTCGACCCGGCCCCGGAGCACGGACTCTTCCGCGCGGCGGCCGACGGCCCGATCCCCGGGTCACTGTTCCTGGAGGCCTCCCGGCAGGCGTCCCTGCTGGTGGCCGCGGAGCTGCACGGCTTCGAGCCCGGCCACGCCGTCCTGACCCACTGGCGGACCTCCTACCGGGGCCTCGGGGACACCGACCTGCCGCTCGCCTGCACGGTCTCCTCCCGCCGCCCCACCCGG
>NZ_JBIVVI010000304.1:0-8153 GCF_044757675.1 Kitasatospora sp. NPDC091257 | reverse complement strand
CCCGACCCCGCCGTTCGGCACCCCGGTGCCGCCGGCCGGTGGCCCGGCCCGGCCCTGGTGGCAGCGCGCCGACCTGCCGCAGGGCGACCCGCTGCGCAAGGAGCACCCCGGGCGACGCCCCGCGCCCGCCGCCGTACGGCGCCCCCGGGAGCGCTCGGCGCTCGGCTTCTTCGGCTTCCTGCTGGCGATCGGCGCGGGCGCCGCGGTCTGGGCCGCCTCCGCCGACCACCACGACCCCACCGTGCTGGGTGCGACGGTGCTGGCCGCCGCGCTGCTGGTGGTGGGCCTGACGCTGCTGGTCGGCGCGAAGTTCGGCCGGGCCCGCCGGCTGGCGGTGACCGGCCTGCTGCTCACCCTGGCGCTGGCCTTCGTCGGCCACTCGCCGGACTCCATGCGCAACGCCGTCGGCGATCGCGACTGGACCGTCGCCTCGGCGACCGACCTGCGCGACCGGTACAACCTGGGCGCCGGGCAGATCAGGCTCGACCTCTCCGCGCTCGACCCGGCGGGGGCCACCCTCGCCACCAAGGTCGACCTCGGAACCGGCGACATGACGGTCACCGTGCCGGACGACATCACGGTGAACCTGGTGACCCGGGTCGGCCTGGGCAACGTCACCGTCCCGGGTGAGCGGAGCGACGGCACCGGGCGGCACACCTACCTGATCGGCCCTGCCAACGGGCAGCCGGCCAAGGGGACCCTCAATCTCGAACTCGGCATCGGGCTCGGCAACATCAAGGTGGTCCAGCAGTGAGGAAGCACCGGCTCGACCTGTTCTCGCTGATCGCGGGCGCGCTGTTCACCGTACTCGCGGTGCTCTACCTGGTCGCGGCGCTCAACGACCAGTCGGTGAACGGGCGGATCGTCATCCCGGTCACCTTCATCGTGCTCGGTGTCGGCGGCCTGGCCGGCGCGGTCGCGGCGGTGGCCCGGCGCGGCCGGCCCGACCGCGAGGAGTGAGCGTCCGCGGCAGGCCCCCGGACGTCCCGGGCCGCCCCTGACCGGCTCCGGGCCCTCAGCTCTGCTGCGGGCCCAGGGCCAGCCGGTCCCCGTCCTTGCTGACGGCGTACTTGGGCAGCGGCTTGACCGCCGGCCCGTTGACCACCGCACCGGTCGCGGCGTCGAACCGGGAGCCGTGGCAGGGGCAGTACAGCTGGCCGTTCTTCGGCGCGTCCACGGCGCAGCCGGAGTGGGTGCACACCGCGGAGAAGGCGCAGTACTGGCCGGCCTTGGGCTGGACGATGTAGACGGCGTCCCCGGTGGCCGGGTCCTTGACCTGGGCCGAGCCGCCGACCGGCACGCTCGCGGCGGGCACCGTGGGCGCCGTCGCCGGGGCACCGGAGGCCGGGGCCGCGGCGGACGGGACGGCGGAGACCGGGGCCGCCGACGGCTCGGGCGCGGCCGGCTTGTCCCGGCCGAAGGTCCGGGTCAGCGAGCCGGTGAGCAGCCCGGCCCCGCCGATCGCGACGGCCGCGATCCCGCCGTCCACCAGGGCCCGGCGCTTGACGTGGTCCTCGCCCAGCCCGCGCGCGCGGTCCCGTCCGGCCCGGCGGGCCAGGTAGCCGTCCACCGACAGGTACGGCGTGCCGGCCAGCAGCAGCGGCGTCCAGGCCATCAGGTAGGCCAGGTCGTTGCCGAGGTAGTACGGCGAGACGCTCCAGCTGACGGTCAGCCACAGGCTGAGGTTGAGCAGCGCGCCGCCGAGCGCGGCGACCCGGCCCCAGAGGCCGAGCAGGGTGCCCAGGCCCACCGCCAGCTCGCCGAAGGCGACGGCGAGCGCGAACAGGGTCGGGTGGTCGAGGGCGGGGCCGAGCAGGAAGGAGATCGGGCTGCCGCCCGCCTTGGCGGCCTGGGTCTGCGAGACGAAGGACGCCGGGTCGCCCGCCCCGGCCAGGAAGTGGGCGTCGGAGAGCTTGTCGAGCGCGGCGTAGACGAAGGTGACGCCGAGGAAGAGCCGCAGAGGCAGCAGCGCGTACGTGGACGCGAGCGCCCGCAGTCGCGCCGCCCTGGCGGCCCGGCCGGCCGCGCCGCCACCGGCCGGCACCGAGTTGCTGGCCTCCGACATCCCTCACACCTTCCCTCGCCGCCTGCCAGTCCCTGACAGGTCCGGTCCGCATTCTGCCCGCTCCCGGCCGCTTTCGGTGGGAGGTCCTCCCGGAGAGCGACGCCCGCACCGCAAACGGTCGCGCCGTCGCTCCCTCCAGTACGGGAACGACGGCGCGACCGTTCAGGCATCGGCCTCAGGACGAAGAAGCGTCCCGGCGGCCGGCGGGAGTGATCACTCCCACTCGATGGTGCCCGGCGGCTTGCTGGTGACGTCGACGACGACGCGGTTCACGTCGCGGACCTCGTTGGTGATCCGGGTGGAGATCTTCGCCAGCACGTCGTACGGCAGGCGCGACCAGTCGGCGGTCATGGCGTCCTCGGACGAGACCGGGCGCAGCACGATCGGGTGGCCGTAGGTGCGGCCGTCACCCTGCACGCCCACGCTGCGGACGTCGGCGAGCAGCACGACCGGGCACTGCCAGATCTCGCGGTCCAGACCGGCCGCGGTCAGCTCCTCCCGGGCGATCGCGTCGGCGTCGCGGAGCAGGTCCAGACGCTCCTTGGTGACCTCGCCGACGATCCGGATGCCCAGGCCCGGGCCCGGGAACGGCTGGCGCTGGACGATCTCCTCCGGCAGGCCCAGCTCCTGGCCGACCATCCGGACCTCGTCCTTGAACAGCTTGCGCAGCGGCTCCACCAGCTGGAACTGGAGGTCCTCGGGCAGGCCGCCGACGTTGTGGTGGGACTTGATGTTGGCGGTGCCGGTGCCGCCACCGGACTCCACCACGTCCGGGTACAGGGTGCCCTGGACCAGGAAGTCGACCGACTCGCCCTGCTCGCCGGCCTCGGCGACGATCTCGGCCTGGGCCTGCTCGAAGACCCGGATGAACTCCCGGCCGATGATCTTGCGCTTCTCCTCGGGGTCGGTGACCCCCTTCAGCGCGTTCAGGAAGCGCTCGGCGGCGTCGACGACCTTCAGCTGGACGCCGGTGGCGGCCACGAAGTCCTTCTCGACCTGCTCGGTCTCGCCCTTGCGCATCAGGCCGTGGTCGACGTAGACGCAGGTCAGCCGGTCGCCGATGGCCTTGTTGACCAGGGCGGCCGCGACCGCGGAGTCCACGCCGCCGGACAGGCCGCAGATCGCGCGCTTGTCGCCGACCTGCTCGCGGATCAGGGCGATCTGCTCGTCGACCACGCTGCCGGTGGTCCAGGTCGGGGCGATGCCGGCGCCGCGGTAGAGGAAGTGCTCCAGGACCTGCTGGCCGTGGTCGGAGTGCAGCACCTCGGGGTGGTACTGGACGCCGTAGAGCCGGGCCTCGTCGTTCTCGAAGGCCGCGACCGGGACCAGGTCGGTGGAGGCGGTGACGGCGAAGCCCTCCGGGGCGGCGGAGCAGGCGTCGCCGTGCGACATCCACACCGAGTGCTGCGCCGGGACGCCCTCGAACAGGGTGGAGCCGGTGCGGGAGACGGTCAGCGGGGTGCGGCCGTACTCGCGGGCGCCGTTGTTGTCGACGGTGCCGCCGAGGCTCTTGGCCATCAGCTGGAAGCCGTAGCACATGCCGAAGACCGGGACACCGGCCTCGAAGATCGCGCGGTCGATCTGCGGCGCGCCGTCTTCGTAGACCGACGAGGGGCCACCGGAGAGGATGATCGCCTTGGGGTTCTTGGCGAGCATCTCGGCGACCGGCATGCTGCTCGGCACGATCTCGCTGTAGACCCGCGCCTCACGCACCCGACGGGCGATGAGCTGGGCGTACTGGGCGCCGAAGTCGACCACCAGGACGGGGTCGTTGTCCGGCGCGGACTGGACGGGAATTGCAGAGGACACAGACGGCCTTCCGGCAGCGGTATCGAGGTGTCACGCGTGGCCGCCTCCCCGGCGGGACTGCGGCTGCGGCGGACGGTGTGGGGTGTCTGGACACCGATTCTACCGGGCTGTCCGGTTTCACTCGTCTGCCCGTCCAATGAACCGTGACCGGGCGGGGCCGCGGTTCGTTGCTTCTGACGAACGTACGGCCGCGCCGCGTCCGCCAGACGCGCCGCCCGTCCCCGCGGGGGCACCGTACGGCAGCAGGACCACGCGTGGAGCTCCACCCCAGTCCACCGGCGCACGTGGTGCCGCCGCCCGGTCCGCCGGGCGCGCGGCTCCGTGGGACCGTGCGCGGGTGCCGCGGCCGGCGAGCAGGGGACAGCGACCCCGGCCGCGACTGGGCCGAGAGGTGGGACGGCCGGAGTCCGGGGACGCCCGGGACCGGCCGTCGCACCCCCGGTCCGTTCCGGTGCGCGCCCGGGCGCACTCCCCCGTCCACCTCGTGCCGCTACGCGCGTCCCCGTGCGCCACAACCATCCGAACCACTACGCACCGTGATCATCGATGGCGGCCCCGTCGGGAAATGCTCTGTGCCGAACTGTGCCGAACCGGTTGCAGAGCGAGCCCCTTGTCCAGCACGATGCTCGTTGTAAGCGGTTCTCCCGGCGCCTCACGGCCCACCGAGGAGGCCCGCGACGGCGTTCTCCGCAGCCGCGCCGCAGGGCGGTGGCAGCGATTGTCAGTTCACGCTCCGTGAGCGTGGGACCGGCGCAGACCTGCGTGCCGACCCGCCGCGCACGGAGGTGCGCGCCCCGCACGGCCGGCCACCCACGCCGGAGCCGCGCGGCGCACCCCGAAGCCGACCGACACGACGGCGCTCCTCCCCCGGCGCCGTCACCCCAGCACCGGCGCGGCCCTGACGCCGAGTGCTGAACGACAAAGGGCCCCGTTCCCCCGCGGGGCCCTTTGCCCTTTCCCCGTGCTCCCAGCCTCCGGCACCGTGCTCCCGGCCTCCGGCACCCCGACGGCCGCCCGGGTCAGGGGTGCTTGCGCCAGACGCTCGGGTCGACCGGCTCCTCGGCCGGGGGCGGCGGCACCGCGCCGGGCACCGGCGCCCCGCCGGCCGGGACGGGCGGCTCCTCGTGCGAGTCGAGCACCTCGCTCACCCCGCCCCCGGAGTCGAACGGCGCGTCCTGCGGCACGACGGCCCGCGCCGGCCCGCCGTACCCCGGCACCGGACCGCCCTGCTGCGCCGGAACGCCGTGCGGCGGCGTCGCGTACGGCACCTGCGGCGGCACCGTCGCCGGGTGCGGCGCGCCGCCCTGGGCACGGGCGAACGGGGACTCGGCGTACGGCACCGCGCCGTTCGGCGCGCCCGCGCCCCGGTCGCGGACGGCCACCAGCAGCGGCGGCACCAGCAGGGCGCCGACCAGCGCCCAGACCGCGTTGGCCACCAGCGTGCCCAGGAACACCAGCCCGGCCGAGGACTCCTGCGAGAACTCCATCCGGGCGGTCTCGGTCCAGCCCGCCATGGACGTGGTCTCCACCAACCGCGCCCCGGAGAGCGCCATCAGCAGGGTGAGCGCCCCGGCGTGCAGGGCCGCCAGGCGCAGCCGGTCGGTCGCGTCCAGGCGCCGCCGGTACGCCGCCCAGCCGAGCACGCCCGCCGCGACGAGCGCGGCCAGGCCGGCCCAGCGCCAGTCGGCACCCAGGTCCCGCAGGTCGAAGAAGGAGAACTCGGTGTCGTTGCTGCGGTCGCGCCACGAGCCGCCGCCGTCACCGGACAGACCGGTGTGCGTCCGGAAGCCCGCCCCCGAGCCGAAGCCGAGCAGACCGAGGCCGAGGTTGGGCAGGAAGGCCAGCGAGACCCCGGTCAACGCCCCGTCGTCGCTGTTCAGCGCGACCAGCAGGAAGGCCGCCACCGAGGACAGCCCCACCGAGACCGCGAGCGCCTGGCCGGCGGTCAGCGCGGCCACCGCCCAGCCGCGCACCGAGCGGCTGCGCCAGGCCGCCCAGCGCAGCGCGTCGGTGCCGTACACCAGGAAGGCCAGCAGGGCGGCCGGCACCACGGTCCAGGCGACCGCCTCCAGCCAGCCGGAGTCCGCGGTGACCAGCAGCTCCGGCTTCCCCCGGGAGTCGAAGTAGTCGGACTTCACGCCGCGGCCGTCCGGGCTCCAGTCCGTACCGCCGACCAGGCCGAGCGCCAGGCTCACCGCCGCGAGGACCGCCGCGGTGCGCATCGCCTCGGCGGCGGCCTGGCCCCGGGTCAGCTGGCCCTCGGCCGCCTTGCGCCGGCGCAGCCCGGCCCGCAGGCCGAGCCAGAGCGCCAGGCACCACAGGACCGTGACGGTCATCGGCAGCACCCGGACGGTCTCGGTCCAGCCGCCCGGACCCCGGCCCACCGAGCCCTGGTAGGCGAGCCGGAACGGCGCGCCGAGCGCGTTCAGGGTCATCGACAGCATCGCGCCGAAGCGCTCGCCGAAGCCGGGCGCCTCGAACCGGTACTGGTACTGGTAGTCGCCGGGGACCGCCGCGACCAGCGCCACGGCCAGCAGGACGAGGGTCGGCGCGACGGCCGCCCTGGCCGCCGGGCGCCAGTCCGCGGCCGTCAGCAGGCGCTGGAGGGCGGGCTGCCTGTCGTACGACTGCCCGGCACCCCAGCTGCCCAGGGCGGGCGGGGCCGCGGCCGCGGCCCCGTACCCCGGCTGTGGACCGTACCCGGTCGGCGGCACGGACGGCGGAACGGGCGCAGCCGCACCCGGAGGTGGCGGCGGGACGGCGGCCGGCGGGACGGTCGGCGGGGCGGTCGGCGGGGCCGGGGGCGCGAACGGCCGGCCGCACGACCCGCAGGCGGGCGCCCCCTCCGCCGAAGTCGCCCCGCACGATGTGCAGTTGGCCATGGCCCGCGTTCCCCCCGCTCGACGAGTTCCTGGCCGCCCCAGGGAGCCCGTTTATCCCATCGGACCCGAACGGCTGTCAACCGGGAACCGGCGCAGGCGGATTGGCCCGCCGGACCGGGTTCAGCCGCGCTTCTTCGGGACCTCCGGGACGGGCAGCAGCGGCAGCCGCAGCGCGCCGAACGCGCCCTCGGGCACGGCCGGCCGCACCGGCGCCACCGCCGCGACCCGCCGGTACTCCTCGCCCTGGGCCGGGCGCGGGTCCGCCTCGCCCTTGTTCGGCCACATCGACAGGGCACGCTCGGCCTGGGCCGTGATGGTGAGCGAGGGGTTGACGCCCAGGTTGGCGGAGACGGCCGAACCGTCCACCACGCTGATGCCCGGGTAGCCGTACAGCCGGTGGTACGGGTCCACCACGCCGGTCCCGGGGGCGTCGCCGATCGGGCAGCCGCCCAGGAAGTGCGCCGTCATCGGGATGTCGAAGATCTCGCCGACGGTGCTGCCGGGGAAGCCGTTGATCTCGTCGGCCAGCGCCTGGGCGCCGCGCTCGGCCGCCGGGATCCAGGTCGGGTTGGGCTCGCCGTGGCCCTGGGCGGAGGTGAGCCGGGCCTTGCCGAGCGGGCCCTTCCGCAGCGAGACGGTGATCGAGTTGTCGAGCGACTGCATCACCAGGCCGATGATCGTCTTCTCGGACCAGCGGCGCTGGTTCATCGAGCGGGCGAAGGTCACCGGGTGGAGCGCCGAGTTGCCCAGGTAGCGCAGCCAGCGCGGGAGCGTTCCGCCGCCCCTGACCTGGGCGATGGACAGTGCGCCCATCGCGTTGGAGCCCTTGCCGTAGCGGACCGGCTCGATGTGGGTGTTGGCGTCCGGGTGGATCGAGGAGGTGATCGCCACGCCCTTGGTGAAGTCCGCCTTGGCGCCGTAGCGCCGGTCGGTGGTCTGCGCCCCCACCAGGGCCTCGGAGTTGGTCCGGGTCAGCTCGCCCAGCCGCTCCGAGATCCGGGGCAGGTGGCCGCCGTCCCGCATCCGGTGCAGCAGCGACTGGGTGCCGTAGGTGCCGGCCGCGACGACCACCCGGGCCGCGGTGATGGTCCGCGCGCCCGCCTTCACCCGGTCGGTCTTCGAGCGCGCGTCGGTGCGGCGCACGTCCACGGCGAAGCCCCGGTCCCCGTCGGCCCCGCCGATCTCCCGGATCCGGGCCACCGTGGTGAGCGGGTGGATCTCCGCGCCGCCCTTCTCGGCCAGGTACAGGTAGTTCTCGGTGAGCATGTTCTTGGCGCCGTGCCGGCAGCCGGTCATGCACTCGCCGCACTCCACGCAGGCCTTGCGGGCCGGGCCGGCGCCGCCGAAGTACGGGTCGGCCACCTCGCCCCCCGGGGCCGCCTCGGCCGTGCCTCCCC
>NZ_JBIVVI010000303.1:0-8165 GCF_044757675.1 Kitasatospora sp. NPDC091257 | reverse complement strand
CTCGGGGGAGGTGTCGGATCGCGACACGCGCGGGCGGCCGTGCGTCCATGGTACGGACGCCGGGCCGCCCGCCCTTTTCGGGTCCGAACCTTCACTCGAAGCGGGCCGCCAGCAGCATCAGGTCGTCGGTGGCGGTGCCCGCGGGCGGCGGGGCCGGGCAGACGGCCAGCAGGTGGGCGCAGAGCCGGTCCGGGTCGATCCGCACGTCGCGCGGGGCGTCGGCGGCGGCGCGGCGCAGGTTGGCCTGCCCGGCGTGCAGGGTGGGGCCGAAGCGGCGGGCCAGGCCGTCGGTGTAGAGCAGCAGGGTGTCGCCGCGCTCGGCGGTGAACTCCACCCCGGGGGCCTCCCAGCAGGCCAGCATGCCGAGCGGGGCGGAGAGCGAGGTCTCGACGAACTCGGCGCCGTGCCGGCCGACCAGGACCGGCGGGCAGTGCCCGGCGCCGGCCAGGGTGATCCGGCGCTCCTCGGGCTCGACCCAGGCGTAGACGGCGGTGGCGGAGCGGCTCGGCTCGGTGGTCTTGAGCAGCAGCTCCAGGTCCCCCAGGACGGAGACCGGGTCCTCGCCCTCCAGCACCGCGTACGCCCGCAGCGCGGCCCGGACCCGGCCCATCGCGGCGGCCGCGCCGGGGGCGGAGCCGGGGCCCGCGCCGGGGCCGTCGCCGGAGACGGAACCGACGGTGAGGCCGATGGTGCCGTCCGGCAGCGGGATCGCGTCGTACCAGTCGCTGCCGGCGGAGCGCTCCAGCCCGGCGGGGACGAGCCGGGCGGCCAGCCGCAGCCCGGCGGCCTGGGGGAGGCGGTCCGGCAGCAGGCCGCGGCGCAGCGCCTCGGTGGTGCGCGAGATCCGGTCCGCCTCCAGCTGCTTGGCGAGCAGCGGGGCGGCGATCTCGCAGTAGTGGCGGGCCAGTTCGCGCTGGCATTCGGTCGGTTCGGCGGGCTCGTCGTAGAACCAGAGGGCGGCGGCGAGCGGGCCGTCCTCGGCGGTGGCGAGCGGCAGGCCGTAGGCGCCGCCGAGGCCGAGGTGGACGGCGAGTTCGCGCAGCCGGGTGCCGATGGCCGGGTCCTCGGCGAGGTCGCGGGAGTGCAGCCGGGCGGGCCGGTCCCGTTCGCGCAGCAGCCGGGCCAGCAGGCTCTGCTCGGTCGGGACGGTCTCCAGGGCGCCGAGGCTGGCGCGGTCGAGGCCGAAGCCGACCGGCTGTCCGGGCCCGCCGCCGGGCCGCCTGGTGACCAGCACGCCGCGCCGGGCGCCGAGCAGGGCGGCGCCGGAGGCGAGGACGGTGTCCAGGGTGGCGGCCAGGCCGCGGGTGCGGGCGAGCCGCTCGGTGTGCTCGTGCAGGCTGGTGATTTCGGACAGGCGTCCGGCCAAACGGTCCTGCACGGCGGCGGACGGCGCCGTGCGGGCGTCCGTCGTGCCGTCCAGGGCGTCGACGGGGCCGGGCAGGTCCGGCAGGTCGAGGACGGTGAGCCCGCCTGCGCAGCCGGGTTCGCCCGGCTCGGCGGTCGTCGTCGACGGGAGGGCCGTCGACGGGTGGGACTCGTTCATGCCGTCACTCCTGACGCGGTGCTACGTGCCATGCGAAACCCCCAGATACGGCCAATGTGGAGCGAGCACGGCCTTAGGGCGCGTTTCGCCTCGATTCGCTACTACTCGTCATTGATCGACAGCAATGCCACCACTTCTACACAGGCCATTCGGGGCATGTCCAGATCCAGGACGACGCGGTGGCCTGTTCCACATCCATCGCGACCCGGTCGGGGGGCGCGCGGGGTTGGTGCGCGCGCCGGTCGGGCCGGGAGGCATGGAGCGGGCCGCGAACGGGCAGAACCGGGAGGACGGCCCGGGCGGCCGTCCGGATCGTATGTCCGTGCCGCCCGTGAGCCGGGCTGGCCGGAACTCTCTCACTCGTACGGTGGAACCAAGCGTGCCCGGGCGGCGTCCATCCGTCGCGTACGGGATTCTCGTTCCAAGGGCTGTGCCGGTGCGCGGCCCTTTCATGTCGTGCTCCACACCCGCTCCACGTCGAAGCCGCGCCGCCCGCCCTGCCGCCCGCCCCGCGCCGCGCCGCCCGGGGACCGTGCCGCGGCGGGCCCGCACGGAGGATCCCGACGGACGCCGGCGGGGCGGAGCGGACCGAGCGGTCAGGGAAAGGAACGAGCGCCATGCGTGAGAATCCGAAGGACCGGTCGGAGGAGCGTTCCGCCCGGCTCGCCGCGGCCCTGGCGGCCGCCGTCGACCACCGCTGGCCCGTGGTGCCGGGCGCCGTGCTGCGCGACGGCCGGTGCTCCTGCGGCGACCTGGACTGCACCGTCCCCGGCGCGCACCCCCACGACCCCTCGCTGCTGGCCGCCACCACGGACGCCCGGATGGTGCGCTGGTGGTGGGAGCGGCAGAGCCCGGACGCGCCGGTGCTGGCCGCCACCGGCTCCACGGTCTCGGCGGTCAGCCTGCCCGCGGCGGCCGGCGCCCGGGCGCTGGTCTACCTGGGCGCGCTGCGGCTGCCGCTCGGACCGGTGCTGGCGATGCCGGGCCGCTACGCGCTGTTGGTGGCCCCGTACTCGCTGGACGTGCTCGGTGAGATGCTCGCCCAACTCCCTTGGGTGCCGGGCTCGTTGCGCTATCACGGGCCGGGTGGCTTCCTGGCACTGCCGCCCGGAGGCGCGGCCGCGGGGGTCGCCGCGGCCGGAGGCCGGGGGAAGGTGCGCTGGGTGCTGGCACCGCGGCCGGGCGCCGGCGGCGGGGTCTGGCTGCCGCAGGTCGGGCCGCTGCTGGGGGAGTTGGTGGAGGCGGCGGTCCGGTTGGACAGCGGACGCTCGGCCTACTGAGGACCGCAGGTGCCGGGCGGGGCGCCGGGGCCTCCGTCGGGGCCTTCACCGGGGCGTTCCGGAAAAACAAAAGATCCGGCCGCTGGCGACGGGGGATGCACCAGCGGCCGGACTCTTTAGACAGTAACAAGGATCTGCGCCCGCGCCAATTTCCAAGACGCCCTCCACGCCCGGAAATTGCGCGTTCACCGCGACAATGTGACGCGTATCACGCGGATCCTGCGCGCTTTAGTTCAGGGTGACCTGACGGTTCACCAGGTTCGCGCGGGCGCGCCGCTCCTCGGCGGTCAGCGGGGTCCCGTCGGCGAGCACGGCGGCGAGCCGCTCGGCGAACTCGGCGGCCGGCTTCTCGCAGTCGGCGGCGGTCATCGCGAGCGGGAGATCCCACACCGGGACGGTCAGGCCGTGCGCGCGGAACGAGCCCACCAGGCGGGTGTCCGCGCCGAGCGAGGCCTCGCCGGCCGCGTTCAGCCGGGCCAGCGCGTCCAGCAGTTGCTCCTCCGGCACGGTCATCACCCAGCGCAGGTGGTTCTTGTCCGGAGTGCCGCACCAGTAGGCGGAGTCCACGCCGGCGAGCTTCTCGGTCGGGATGGCCGAGGCGTTGGCGCGCTCCAGGGAGGCGGCGACCTCACCGGTGGCGGCCTCGGCGTCCTCCAGCCAGAACTCGAAGCCGGTGTGCACGGTGGGCGTGAACGCGGCCCCGGCGTCCAGCAGGTCCTGCAGGCGGCGCCCGCCCGGGACGGTCCGGCGGGCCGGCACCGGGCTGCCCGGCTCGGTGGCCAGGGCCAGCTCCAGGGCGTCCGCGAGGTCGCGGCTGAGGTCGCCGGAGGCGGACTGGGTCTGCAGGCCGAGCAGGATCGAGCCGTCCTGGCGGCGCAGGGCCGGCCAGGCCAGCGGCAGCACGGTGGCCAGGGTCACCGACGGGACGTCACCGGTGGCGCCGTCCGCCACCCCGGCGGCCAGCGTCAGCGGCACCGTGGCGGCGGGCACCAGCTCGCGCAGCGCCACCCAGTCGGCCTCGCCCGACAGGCCCTCGAACGGGCGGTGCACCAGCTCCTGCACCGCGTGCGAGGCCTCCCGGCCGTGACACGCCTTGTACCGGCGGCCGGAGCCGCAGGGGCAGTCCTCGCGGGCCCCGACCACGGGGATCTCGCCCGTGACGGCGGTGGTGGACTGGCGCTGCGGCGCCTTCTTGGCGGCCTTCTTGCCCATGCTGCGGCTCTCCCGGAAACGGTGGTCCTGTGTTCCGGGAAGCCTAACGACACATTCCCCGCGCCCGGCTCACGCGCTACGGGCGTCGCCCCCGGTGCGCCGGGCGTGCCGGGCCCGGGCGGGCAGCGCCGCCCAGACCGTGACCTCGCCGGGGGCGTCGCGCACGCCCCAGTCGCTGGCCAGCTGGTCGACGATGCTCAGGCCGCGGCCGCCGCGCGAGGTCAGCGAGGGACTCGCGGGCAGCGGCCGGGTGGCCGCCCCGCCGTCCGTGACCTCCAGGGTGAGCACCCCGTCGGCGTGCATCTGCCAGCGGACCAGCACGCCGCCGTCCGGCTCGTCCGAGCCCTCGGCGGACTCCCGGCCGCCCGGTGCGGCGCGCGTCCCGGACGGGACGCCGACCAGCACCTGCCCGAGCACCTCGGCCCGGCCGCTGCGGCCCAGGGCCGGCAGCGGGCCGAGCGGACGGGCGTATCGACAGGCGTTGCTCAACAGCTCGGAAAGGATCAGAACAGCATCATCGATGACCGGTTCCGGTATCTGCCGGTCACCCAGATCTCGACGCAGTCGGCGCCGTGCGACCCCGACACTCGCTGGGCCGTGCGGCACTGCCATGGTCGATGAAGTCGGCACTTCACGCGCCACCATCAACGCCACCCCCGGACCTCCTTCAGCGTATGCCGAGGGAGAGATGCCCCTTGGTAATGCGTCGGAAACGAGCACCGGACGATCCCGCGAGCCCATTTCGAGTGCGGCGACCGACGGTCGACATCAGGTCATTCCGTGCTCACCCTCTGTCGCCTGGATGCAAGAATTCCGGCAATTTCGCGCAAGGAAGGTTTGACTGCCGACCAGAGTGATCGGGCCGGAGTGATCGGATCGGGAGGATCCGACCGGGCCGACCGGACGCAAGTGACCGGACGCAAGTGACCGGACGGAGCGACCGGTTCGGGGCGACCGGATCGGGCGGGTGCGGCCCCGGACGCGCCGGCGGATCACCGGCCGAGCTGCGCCAGCACCTCCGCGGGCCGGTTGGTGATGATCGCGGACACCCCGAGCTCCAGGCAGAGCTCGACGTCGGCCGGCTCGTCCACCGTCCACACGTGCACCTCGTGCCCCAGCTCGCGCAGCCTGGTCACCAGGTGCGGGCGGGCCCGCACCAGCTCGATGCCCGGGCCGGCGATCCGCGCCCCGCCCGGCAGCGGCGAACCCTCGCGCAGCCGGCCGAGCAGCGGCAGGGTCCGCTCGAACAGGAACACCCGCCGGTACTGCGGCGCGGCGGCGGCCACCCGGTTCAGCGCGATCGAGGAGAAGCTCATGATCCGGGCGGACGGGCGGTCGCCGCCCCGGGTCGCGCCGATCCCGAACCGCTCCAGCGTCCGCAGCAGCTCGGCCTCCACCCGGCCGCGGAAACGCACCGGGTGCTTGGTCTCGATCGCCAGGTCCACCGGGCGGCCGCACTCCACCACCAGCTCCAGCAGCCGCTCCAGCCGCAGCACGCCGCGCAGCTCCGGGTCGACGCTGGGGCGGCCGGTCTTCCAGGCGCCGAAGTCGTAGTCCTCCAGCTCGGCGAGGGTCATCGCCGAGACGGTGCCCCGGCCGTTGGAGACCCGGCCGATCCGGCGGTCGTGCACGCAGACCAGCGCGCCGTCGGCGGTGACCCGGACATCGCACTCCAGCGCGTCGGCGCCCTCGTCGAGCGCGCGCCGGTAGGCCGCGAGGGTGTGCTCGGGCAGGGCGTGGGAGGAACCGCGGTGGGCGATCACCTGGACGGACGGCACGGTGCGCGCCGCCGGCGAGGACAGGTCTGGGCTGGTCACAGGCCCAACGATAGGCGGCACAGGTGAAGCGCGGACAAAGACGGCCCCAACCTGTGGGGCCGTCTTCCTGCCCGCGGAGCCGTCCCGGCCGGGCCCGCGGGGCTGGGCCGCCCCCGCTTCGCCCGGTGCGGGCGGCCCGCTCAGTGCCGGTCGGCGCGGCGGGAGAGCGGGGTGAGCGCCCAGGTGACCAGGGCGGGCACCAGGAAGGCGAACAGCGAGGCGGAGGTCCACTCCTGCGGGGTGAAGTGCAGCGACTCCTGGGCCGAGGTCCAGAAGTCCGTCCACCAGCCGGCCACCTTGGTCGGCGCGATGAACTGGTAGACCGCGAAGCCCAGGGCCCACGGCAGCAGCATCGGCCAGCGGGACGGCGCGTCGGCGGAGAGGTTCCAGCCGCGCCGCCCGGCGCCGAGGAAGTAGTCCACCACGAGCACCGCCAGCAGCGGCACGAACACCGAGCCGATCAGCCCGAGGAAGCCGTAGTAGGTGTCGGTGAACTCGTCGATCCGCAGCGCCAGCACGGTGGTCAGCGCGCCGATCGCGCCGGAGAGCACCCGGCGGTCCACCTTCGGCAGCAGGTTCTGCACAGACATCGCCGTCGAGTACACGTTGGCGAAGGACTGGTCCGTCTCGCGCAGCACCAGCACCAGCAGGAACAGCCAGCCGGCCCAGACCCCGAGGAAGGAGTCGAAGATCCGGTTCGGATCGCCGTCCGACTGCAGCAGCGCCATCAGGCCGAGCACGTAGCACCAGACCTGGGCGATCGTGTAGCCGGAGAAGCTGCCCCAGAACGCCGAGCGCGGGGTGCGCGAGTGCCGGGTGTAGTCGGCGGCCAGCGGGACGAAGGAGACCGACACCGCGATCATCGCGTCGGTGGCGCCCAGGAAGCCGTGCCAGTTGCCCGCCCCCGGGTCCGGCACGCCCTGGCGGCCCAGCTGGACGGTGAAGTACACCATCGCCACCGCGACCGCCCCGGCCACGAAGCGGCGCAGCACCGCGATCGAGCCCAGCGGCCAGATGGTCAGCGCCGTGGTCAGCGCGCCCGCGAGCAGGACGAACAGCCAGCGGTAGCCGGTGGTGTGCGCGACGGTCTGCGCGCCCGCCGAGATGGTCAGCAGCTCGAACACGCCCCAGCCGATGCACTGCACGATGTTCAGCACCGTCGGCAGGTACGACAGCCGGGTGCCGAACAGACCGCGCAGGTTCGCCATCGCGGGGGCGCCGGTGCGGGCGCCGATCAGCGAGGCCACGCCGAGCATCGCGGTGCCGACCGCCGTACCGACCGTGATCGCGGTCACCGCGGCGACCAGCGACAGCTCGCTGCCGGGGGCGCCGAGCACGGTGGCGGCGGTGGAGAAGCCGATCAGGCTGACGCCCAGGTTCATCCAGAGCGCGAAGTGGTCCCGGAAGCGCAGCGTGCGCGGCGGCTCGGTGTCCAGCACCAGGGGCGCTTCGACGTGCTCGGGGCGCTCCAGGACGGCGGTCGCGCCCGCGGCGGAGGCGTCCGCACCGGGGGCGGGAACGTTCGCGCCCGAAGAAGAGGATGGCGAAGCAGGCGGCATGGCCGATACTCCCTACGCCGGCATTACCCGGACAGGTTCCGGCGGTCAGCGCCCCCTCGACCGTCCGTCACTCGTGTGGCGTACGGTCGACATGCGCACTCTCAGCCTGGTGGGTCCAAGCTCCCGCGTGTCAGTTTGGAGCGACAGGCTAACCGGCACGGGGGCGAACGCCCAAGGCCGAGGGTGTGCGGTCCGCATCGCGGGACGCCCGGCGGGGGAGGGGAGCCTCGGCCGTCGGTGCCGGTGCCGGCGTGGGTGCCGGCGTGGGTGCCGGTGTCGGAGCCGGTGTTCGGTGCCGGCGTCGGGTGTCGGCGTCTGCGTCGGCTAAGGATTCTTATGAGTTCTTCAGAGGGGTCCTTACGGCAATCGAATCGACAGTGCGAAAAACTATGGTCCTTGGTTCTGCCAGCTATGGAGGTCGTCCGTGAGCACCGAGCGCGAGGTTGGGCCCGCCGGGCCGCAGGGGGAGCAGCCCGCCGGGCAGGGGGCGGCCGAGTCCGCTTCCGAAGGCCCCGCTCAGGGCGGGCACCAGCCGACCATGGCCTTCCGGCGGGTGCCCGAGCCGGAGTCGGGCGCCGTCGAGGCCGCCCCCGTCGAGGCGGCACCGCCCGTCGACGCCGTCGCGGCCGAGGGTGTCCCGGCCGAGGGCGGGCACAAGCCCACCGTCGCCTTCACCAAGGGAATCGGGCTTCCGCTTGGAGATGAGCTCGCGCAGGGCCTCCTTGTGGAGTGCCGCCAGGGCGTCTGTGGTGGG
>NZ_JBIVVI010000302.1:0-8170 GCF_044757675.1 Kitasatospora sp. NPDC091257 | reverse complement strand
CCCCCGGTCCGACGAGGCGCCCTTGCCCCGACGGCGCCGCCGACATAGGGCGTGCCCTGGCGTGACCCGATCGCCCGCGCGGCCGCCGCGCTCCAGCGGCCCGGGAAGGTCGGGAAGGTGCCGGGGCGCCGGCGGGCATCCCCTACCAGGGCAGCCGCAGGACCTCGCGCGCGTGCGCCCGCGCCGTGCGGCTAGGGGTTGTCGGGTCGGGCCGGGCCGGTCACGGTAGGAGCCGTTGAGGTCCCGACAGGACAGCGGGCGACCGGAGCCGGCCACGAACCCTCGTGCGCTCCCGCCCGCGGATCAAGGTGAGACGCGCGGTCCCGCAGGTCCGCGGGCGGCGCCTCACCGGTGTCGTGGTCCCACCACGCCGACCGCCGGAGGGATTCCAGTCACCATGGCAGCTATCGACGATCTGTGGGTGCGCCGCTACCACCCCGCGCCCGAGGCCCGGCACCGGCTGCTCTGCCTGCCGTACGCGGGCGGGTCCGCGAGCTACTTCTTCCCGGTGTCCCGCGCGCTGTCGCCGCAGGTCGACGTCCTCGCGGTGCAGTACCCCGGCCGTCAGGACCGGCGCCAGGAGCCCTGCGTGGAATCCGTGCAGGAACTGGCCGACCTGCTGGTCGACGTCGTCAAGCCGTGGGCCGACCGCCCGCTGTCGCTGTTCGGCCACAGCATGGGCGCCTCCGTGGCGTTCGAGCTGGCGCTGCGGCTGGAGGACCTCGGCATCGTGCCGCACACGGTGTGGGCCTCCGGGCGGCGCGCCCCCGGCGCCCACCGCGACGAGCGGTTCCACCAGCTCGACGACCAGGGCCTGCTCGCCGAGATCAAGCGGCTGGACGGGACCGACAACAACCTCCTCGACGACGAGGAGATGGTGCGGATGGTCCTCCCGGTGCTGCGCAGCGACTACCGGGCCGCCGAGACCTACCGCCCCACCCCCGGTGCCGGGCTCACCGCGCCGGTCCTCGCCCTGGTCGGCGACGACGACCCGAAGGTCACCGTGGACGAGGCCCGGAAGTGGGCCGAGCACACCTCGGGCCCGTTCGAGCTCGAAGTCTTCCGCGGCGGCCACTTCTACCTCAACGCCCACGCCAACACCGTCGTCGACCGGATCCGCACCAGGCTCGGCTGACAACTCCGCCGTTCCTCCGCGTCATCCGTCCACGCGAAGTTCCGCCGCGTCATTCATCCACGCGAATCGACCGTGTTGAAGGGCAGCCGGTTTCGAACCGGTTCTAGAGCTGCTCTGCGAGCCGGTCCTCGGAAATCCCGGAAAACTGCCCAGAGGAGTCGTTCGTGTCCAAGTCGCTCTACGAACTCGGTGAGATTCCGCCGCTCGGCCTCGTGCCCGAGCAGATGTACGCGACCGTCATCCGGCAGGACCGCTTCGGCGAGCCCCTCAAGGCGATGCAGACCGAGGTCGTCGACGTGCCGGAGCCCGGTTACGGCGAAGTGCTGGTGTACGTCATGGCCGCCGGAATCAACTACAACAACGTCTGGGCGTCGCTCGGCGAACCCATCGACGTCATCGCGATGAGACAGCGGTTGCTCGGCGAGAAGGAGGATTTCCACATCGGCGGCAGCGACGGTTCCGGAGTCGTCTGGGCCGTCGGCGAGGGCGTCAAGCAGTTCAAGGTCGGCGACGAGGTCATCCTTTCCGGCGCGACCTGGGACGAGACGGCGGAGGACGTCCGCACGGGCGTCGACCCGATCGCCTCGAAGTCGCTGCGGGCCTGGGGCTACGAGACGAACTACGGTTCCTTCGCCCAGTACACCGTGGTGCGCGAGCACCAGCTCCACCGCAAGCCGGCCAACCTGTCCTGGGAGGACGCCGGCGGCTACCTGGTCACCGGCGCCACCGCCTACCGGCAGCTGACCGGCTGGGCCCCGCACGACGTCCGCCCGGGCGACCCGGTGCTGATCTGGGGCGGCTCCGGCGGCGTCGGCTCGGCGGCCATCCAGATCGTGAAGCTGCTCGGCGGCATCCCGATCGCCGTGGTCTCCAACCCGGACCGGGTCCAGTTCTGCCTGGACCTCGGCGCCGCGGGCGTGATCGACCGCCGGGAGTTCACCCACTGGGGTCGGCTGCCGGACCTCGACGACGAGGCGGCCGGCCGGGCCTGGACGGCGGAGGCCCGCCGGTTCGGCGCGAAGATCTGGGAGATCCTCGGGGAGCGCCGCAACCCGAAGATCGTCGTCGAGCACCCCGGCGAGGACACCCTGCCGACCTCGCTGTTCGTCTGCGAGAACGGCGGCATGGTCGTGCTCTGCGGCGGCACCAGCGGCTACAACGGCGATCTCGACCTGCGCTACCTGTGGATGCGCAGCAAGCGCCTCCAGGGCTCGCACGCCTCGAACACCCGGGAGAACCGCGCGGTCATCGGGCTGATGGCGGACGGCCGGCTCGACCCGTGCATCACCTGGTGCGGCACCTTCGACCAGATCGGCGAGGCCCACCAGATGCTCTACGCGAACCAGCAGGGCGTCGGCAACCTGGCCGCCCTGGTGAACGCCGCGGCGCCGGGGCAGACCTCGCTGCGGACCGGCTGAACGACGGGACGGGAGCCGCGCCGCCACGGCGGCGCGGATTTCCGGACCGAATAACGGAGCGGGAACCGCGCGAATGCGGTTCCCGCTCCGACGGCGAACGGCCCGGAACGGCCCGTGCCATCTGATGTCCTTTTTTCTGGGGTCGGCTAGGGGTATCGCGCGGGGATTCTCTCCCTAGGATGCGAAACGCTGCGGTCTCACGGGTAATCGGTACCGGCTGCGGTCCACCGCCGGCCGGGAGTAGGGGTTGATCTGCGTGGGGGAAGAGCAAAAGTATCTCGAATACCTGAAGCGGGTGACGGCCGATCTCCGGCGCACACGTCGTCAGCTCCAGGTGGCGGAGATGCGCGAGCGCGAGCCCATCGCGATCGTCGCGATGGCCTGCCGTTACCCGGGCGGCGTGAGCTCGCCGGCCGACCTGTGGCGGCTGGTGACCCGCGGTGGTGACGCCATCACCGGTTTCCCCGAGGACCGCGGCTGGCCGGCCGGGTCCGGCTACGCCGACGAGGGCGGATTCGTCGACGGGGTCGCCGAGTTCGACGCCGCGCTGTTCGGCATCTCCCCGCGCGAGGCCCTGGCCATGGACCCGCAGCAGCGACTGCTGCTGGAATCCGCCTGGGAGGTCGTGGAGCGGGCCGGGATCGACCCGCGCTCGCTCTCCGGCAACCGGGTCGGCGTCTTCGTCGGCGCCTCCGCCTCCGGCTACGCCGAGGGCGCCCACTCCCTGCCCGAGGGCGCCGCCACCCACCTGGCCATCGGCAACGCGGCCAGCGTGGTGTCCGGCCGGGTCGCGTACGCGCTGGGCCTGGAGGGCCCGGCCGTCACCGTCGACACGGCCTGCTCCTCCTCCCTGGTCGCCCTGCACCTGGCCGTCCACGCGCTGCGCGCGGGCGACTGCGAGCTGGCGCTGGCCGGCGGTGTCACGGTGATGTCCTCGCCGAGCGTCTTCGCGGAGTTCAGCCGCCTCGACGGCCTGGCCGGCAACGGGCGGTGCAAGGCCTTCGCCGAGGGCGCCGACGGCACCGGCTGGGGCGAGGGCGTCGGCCTGCTGATGGTCGAACGGCTCTCCGACGCCCAGCGGTTGGGGCACCCGGTGCTCGCCGTGGTGCGCGGCAGCGCCGTCAACCAGGACGGCGCCTCCAACGGCCTCACGGCCCCCAACGGCCCGTCCCAGCAGCGGGTGATCCGTCAGGCGTTGGCCGGCGCGGGGCTCTCCCCGGCCGACGTGGACGCGGTCGAGGCGCACGGCACCGGCACCCGGCTCGGTGACCCGATCGAGGCCCAGGCCCTGCTCGCCACGTACGGGCGGGAGCGTGCCGAGGGCGGCCCGCTGTGGCTGGGCTCGGTCAAGTCCAACATCGGGCACACCCAGGCCGCGGCCGGCGTGGCCGGTGTGATCAAGATGGTGCAGGCGATCCACCACGGCCTGCTGCCGGCCACCCTGCACGTGGACGCGCCCACCCCGCACGTGGACTGGAGCGAGGGCGGCGTCGAGCTGCTCACCGAGGCCCGGCCGTGGCCGGAGACCGACCACCCCCGCCGGGCCGGCGTCTCCTCGTTCGGCATCAGCGGCACCAACGCGCACGTGATCATCGAGGCGGCGCCCGCGCCCGCCGAGCCCCAGGGCGAGGGCGAGGGTGAGGCCGGGCCGGACGCCGGCACCGAGCCGGCCGCCCAGGTCTCCCCGGCCGACCCGGCCCCGTCGGGCCCTTCGGCGCCCGCGCCCGCCGCCGGCCGGCCGTCGCTGTGGCCGCTCTCCGGCAAGGGTGCGGCCGGGCTGCGCGCCCAGGCAAGCCGACTGCGCGCCCACCTCGCCGAGACCGAGGCGCCCGACCCCGTCGACCTCGCCTGGTCGCTCGCCACCACCCGCGCGGGCCTGGACCACCGCGCGGTGGTGCTCGGCGACCTGCTCCCGGGCCTGGACGCGCTCGCCGGGGGCGACCCGGCCGCGGCGGTGACCGGCGTGGTGGGCGAGGGCCGCTGCGCCTTCCTGTTCACCGGCCAGGGCTCGCAGCGCGCGGCGATGGGCCGCGGGCTGTACGAGGCCTTCCCCGCCTTCGCCGAGGCCTTCGACGCCGTCTGCGCCGAACTGGACCGCCACCTCGACGGATCGGTCAAGGACGCGGTCTTCACCGGCCGCGGCCTCGACCTGACGATGTGGACCCAGGCCGGCCTGTTCGCCGTCGAGGTCGCGGGCTTCCGGCTGCTCGAATCCTGGGGCGTGGCCCCCGACTTCCTGCTCGGCCACTCCGTCGGCGAACTCGCCGCGGCGCACTGCGCGGGAGTCCTCACGCTCGCGGACGCCTGCGCCGTGGTGGCCGCGCGCGGCCGGTTGATGCAGGCGCTGCCGTCCGGCGGCGCGATGCTCGCCGTCCGGGCCACCGAGGCCGAGGCCGTCGAGGCGATCGCCGGACGCGCCGACGTCGCGGCGGTCAACGGGCCGTCCTCGGTCGTGGTCTCCGGCACCGTGGAGGTGATCGACGAACTGGCCGCCCGCTGGGCGGCCGAGGGCCGCAGGACGAGCCGGCTGACGGTCTCGCACGCCTTCCACTCCGCCCTGATGGAGCCGATGCTCGCGGACTTCCGCGCGGTGCTGGAGACGGTCTCCTTCGCCCGCCCCCGGATCGCGATCGTCTCCAACCTGACCGGAGCCGTCGCCGCGCCCGACCTGCTCACCACCCCGGAGTACTGGGTGCGGCACGTGCGCGAGGCCGTCCGGTTCGCCGACGGCGCCGCCTGCCTGGCCGCCCGGGGCGTGACCCGCTTCGTCGAGCTCGGCCCGGACGGCGTGCTCTGTGGGATGGCCCAACAGGCCGGTGCCGAGGGCGTGTTCGCCCCGGTGCTGCGTCGCGATCGGGACGACGCCGAGTCGGCGCTGACCGCACTGGCCCGGATCTGGACGGCCGGGGTCGAGGTCGACTGGCGCACCGTGCTGCCCGAGGGCCGCCGGGTGGAGCTGCCGACGTACGCCTTCCAGCGCGAGCGCTACTGGCCGCAGAGCATGGCGGCGCCGGTCGGCCCGCCGCGCGAGGCCTCGGACCAGGACGTCCGGTTCTGGGCGGCGGTGGAGCGCGCGGACCTCGCCGAGCTGGCCACCACCCTGAAGCTGGAGGAGGCCCCCGTCGCCGGTCCGGAGACCGAGGGCGAGTGGGAGGACGACGGCCGTCCGTCGCGCCGTCGCCGCCGGGGTGGCCGCCGCCGCCGTCGTGGCGAGGCCGAGGAGTTCGAGGCCGCCGAGGCCGTCGAGACCGAGCAGCCCGCCGCCGAGGAGTCGGCCGAGGCCGTCGCCGAGGACGAGGGCGAGGAGGACGACGACCTGGCCGCCGGCCTGTCCTCGTCGCGTCGCCGCCGTCGTCGCCGCCGCCGCAGCGGTGAGGCCGGCGCCGTCGAGGCCGCCGAGACCACCGAGGACGGCGTCCGCACGGTGGTGAAGGTGCGCGAGCCGCGCCGCCGCTCCACCGAGCCGTCCTTCGACCCGGACGAGGTGCAGTCCATCAAGGGCTCGACCCGACTGGAGGCCAAGAAGCAGCGCCGCCGCGAGGGCCGCGAGCTGGGCCGCCGCCGGGTGCCGATCATCACCGAGGCCGAGTTCCTGGCCCGCCGCGAGTCGGTCGAGCGCGTCATGGTGGTGCGCCAGAGCGGCCAGCGCACCCAGATCGGCGTCCTTGAGGACGGCGTGCTGGTCGAGCACTACGTCAACAAGGAGCAGGCCACCTCGTACGTCGGCAACGTCTACCTGGGCAAGGTCCAGAACGTGCTGCCGTCGATGGAGGCCGCCTTCGTCGACATCGGCAAGGGCCGCAACGCGGTGCTGTACGCCGGTGAGGTCAACTTCGGCGCGCTGGGCGGCCACGGCGGCCCGCGCCGGATCGAGTCGGTGCTGAAGTCCGGCCAGTCCGTGCTGGTGCAGGTCTCCAAGGACCCGATCGGCCACAAGGGCGCCCGCCTGACCAGCCAGATCTCGCTGCCCGGCCGCTACCTGGTGTACGTGCCCGAGGGCTCGATGACGGGCATCTCGCGCAAGCTCCCGGAGAACGAGCGCGCCCGGCTGAAGCAGATCCTCAAGAAGATCGTCCCGGACGACGCGGGCGTCATCGTGCGCACCGCCGCCGAGGGCGCCTCCGAGGAGGAGCTGACCCGCGACGTCCAGCGCCTCCAGCAGCAGTGGGAGGACATCCAGAAGAAGGCCGCGACCGGCAACGCCCCGGCGCTGCTGTACGGCGAGCCGGACATGACCGTCCGGGTCGTCCGCGACATCTTCAACGAGGACTTCAGCAAGGTCATCGTCTCCGGCGACGAGGCGTGGAAGACCATCCACGAGTACGTCTCCAACGTGGCCCCGGACCTCGCCGAGCGGCTCCAGCGGTGGACCTCCGAGGTGGACGTGTTCGCCACCTACCGGATCGACGAGCAGCTGATGAAGGCGCTGGACCGCAAGGTCTGGCTGCCCAGCGGCGGTTCGCTGGTGATCGACCGCACCGAGGCGATGGTCGTCATCGACGTCAACACCGGGAAGTTCGTCGGCCAGGGCGGCAACCTGGAGGAGACGGTCACCCGGAACAACATCGAGGCGGCCGAGGAGATCGTGCGCCAGCTGCGGCTGCGCGACCTCGGCGGCATCATCGTGATCGACTTCATCGACATGGTGCTGGAGTCCAACCGCGACCTGGTGCTGCGCCGCCTGCTGGAGTGCCTGGGCCGGGACCGGACCAAGCACCAGGTGGCCGAGGTCACCTCGCTGGGCCTGGTCCAGATGACCCGCAAGCGGGTCGGCCAGGGCCTGCTGGAGTCCTTCTCCGAGCCGTGCGTGCACTGCAACGGCCGCGGCGTGATCGTCCACATGGAGCAGCCGAGCGCCCACGTCCACGCCCCCGTGGCGGCGGGCGAGGCCGGTGCGGGCGGCGGCAAGCGCCGTCGCCGCGGCAAGGGCGGCGCGGGCCAGGAGGAGCCGCAGGCCGTCGAGCCCGTGGTGACCATCCTGTCCGAGTCGGCGGAGGACGTCGCCGAGCCGGTGCGCGAGGAGATCGAGGGCCAGCTGGCCCTGGAGGTCCCGGGCGTCGAGGCTCCGGCGGAGGCGGCCGCGCCGACCGTCGAGGCCCCCGTGGCCGAGGCCCCGGCCGCCGCTCCGGCGGGCCGTCCGCGTCGCCGCGCGGTGCGCAAGGCGACCGCTCCGGCGGGTTCCCCGGACACCGCCGAGATCGTGGTGCTCCAGGCCAAGGCCGAGGCGGCGCTGGAGGCGGCCCTGGAGGCCGCCGCCCCGGCGGTCGCGGAAGCCGCCGCCGAGGCCGTCGCCGAGGCGCCGGGTGAGCCGGTCGTGGTCGCGGAGACCGCGGTCGTCGCCGACGCCCCCGAGGCCACGGAGGCTCCCGAGGCCACGGAGGCCGCCGAGGCCGGCGAGGCTCCGGCCGAGGAGGCGCCGGCGCCGAAGAAGCGGGCCGCCCGCAAGACCGCCGCGAAGAAGACCGCCGCCAAGAAGACCACCACGGCGGCCAAGAAGACCACCGCCCGCAAGACCGCCACCAAGCGGACGAGCGCGGCGGCCAAGAAGGCCGCGGCCGCCGAGGGTGATACGGCGTCCGAGTAGTGCCCACGCCCGGGGCGGGAGTGATCCCGCCCC
>NZ_JBIVVI010000301.1:0-8180 GCF_044757675.1 Kitasatospora sp. NPDC091257 | reverse complement strand
GTGTCGGGGCCCTGCGGGGGCCAGGGCTGGGTGGCGAGCCGGCGGCGCAGGGCGTCGAGGCGGGCGAGGCGGGTGTCGAGGACGGTGCGGGCCGCGGTGCTCTGTTCGCGGATCCGCAGTTCGATGGCGGTGAGGCGGTCCTCGATGTGCTGCCACCGGTCCTGGGCCAGGGCCGGGGTCGAGTGGTCAGGCGCGTCGTTGGTCACTGTCATGGCGGAGGCGGTCGGTGCGGTCGGTGAGGTCGTCGAGGCGGGCGGCGAGGTCGGGATGGGCGTCACCGAGGTGGGGGCGCATACCGGTCAGGGGCGCTATGAGGTCGGCCGGGTCGGTGGCGCCGAGGGCGGCGGTGAGGGCGTCCAGGGCGGGCCCGGCTTCGGGGGTGTGGCCGGGGGCGGCGGCGATCCGGGCGGCCAGGACGCGCAGGCCGGCGGCGTGGTCGCGGGCCCAGGCGTCGACGGCGCGGTCGGCGGCACGGCGGTCGCGCACGGCCTTGACCCGTTCCGCGCCGGTAGCGGTGGCGTCGGTGGTGTCGGTGGTGTCGGTGGTGGTGCGGGCGGGGCGCAGGCGCAGGTAGCGGTTCTCGGCGGCCTGGCGGCTGGCGACGCCCATGGGTTGGGCGAGGTCGGCCCAGGTGGCGCCTGCGGCGCGGGCGGCCTCGACCATCGGGGCCTCCCAGTCGGCGAGCTGGGTACGCACCTCCCGCAGCAGCACGAGGGCGGCCAAGGCCTGCTCGGCACCGCCTCCCGGTACGCCGTGGCCTGCGGGACGGCCGGGTTCCCCGGCCGTGCGCACGGCGTCGTCGATGGCCGCGAGCGCCGCGGCGGCGGCGAGGAAGGAGACCGGCTCGGGCCTGGCTGCGGGCTTCGGGGGCTTTGCGCTCATGCGGTCATTCTATGGACGACGCGCAGCAATTGTCATCGGATGGATGACGTGCTACAACGGTGTCAGGTGAAGCGCACTGGCACCCAACGATCAATGGAGGTGTTTCGCGATGCTGCTGCGCACTGACCCGTTCCGCGAGCTGGACCGGCTGACCCAGCAGTTCCTCAACACGACCGGTACCTGGTCGCGGCCGACGCCGATGCCGATGGACGCCTACCGCGCGGGCGAGGAGTACGTGATCTGCTTCGACCTGCCCGGGGTGGACCCGCGGGCGATCGACATCGACGTCGAGCGGAACATGGTGACCGTCAAGGCCGAGCGCCGTCCGCACCGACAGGGTGACGACGTGAAGTGGGAGCTGTCCGAGCGCCCGCTCGGTGTGTTCTCCCGGCAGGTCATGCTCTCCGACACCCTCGACCCGGAGGGGATCACCGCCGACTACGACGCCGGCGTGCTGACCCTGAAGATCCCGGTCGCCGAGAAGGCCAAGCCCCGCAAGATCGCCATCGCCCACGGCGACGGCCACAAGCAGATCCAGGCCTGACCTCTCCCCGAGCCGTCCCGTGCCGCCCCGCAATCCCCCCGGCGGCGCGGCACGGGACACCCCGGCCCTGGCCTGACCTTCCGGACACGCCCGCGCCCCGCGGGACCAACGGACAGCGAGCCGCCCCATGACCACCCCGGCACCACAGTTCACGGTGAGGGTGTGCGGCGAGATCGACCTCGACACCGCCGCGGACCTGCGCCGCGAACTGTCCCGCGCGCTGGTGGACCACCGGCAGGTGGTGCTCGACCTGTCACAGGTGACGTTCATGGACTGCTCGGGACTGAATGTCCTGCTGGAGGCCCGCAACCAGTCCGACCGAAACGGGGGGCACCTGGCCCTGCGCGGCATCTCCCGCCCGGTGGCCCGGCTCCTCGAACTGACCGGCCTGACGACCTGGCCGGCCCCGGCGCCGTGCCCGCCCGGCCGCACGGCCCAGACCCGGCGTCCGCCGCCGATCGGAGGGAGGAACCCGCAATGACACTGCACTGGGAGGCGTTCCTGGACCAGGTCCGGGAACGCGGCGAATACGACACAGCCCAGGAAGCCGAACACTGCGCGCACGTCGTCCTGGCCCTGCTCGGCGCACACCTGGTCGGCGCCGTGCGCTCGGACCTTGCGGCCCGCCTGCCCGAGACGCTCGCCCTGGTCCTGCTCAACCCGCTGCAGGCCACCGAACCGCTCAGCCCCGAACGGTTCGTGCGCGCCACCGCCGCCTGGATCGAAGGCGCCACCGAAACCACCGCCTTGTGGGACATCGGCGCCGTCCTGTCCACCGTCGCCGACGCCGCCGGCGACCAGCTCATGGAACAGGTCCTGCTCCAACTGCCGCCCGGCTACGACGTGCTCTTCGGCCGCCCCGCCGCCGGACAACACCCCTGACCCCCATCACGGCCGCCCCGGCGCGGCGGCCCACGCCTGGAAGGCCACCCCCATGACCCGGCACCGCCACCTGATCCAGCAGGTCCGCACCCTCGGCCGCTACCCCAGCGACGACGAAGCCGAACGCGCCCTCGCCGCCGTCCTGGCGCTGCTCGGCTCCCAGCTCACCGGCGACGAACGCTGCGACCTCGCCACCGCACTCCCCGAGCGGGCGCGCGCTGTCTTCGCTTCCCAGATCCCCCTGCCCCAACCGGTCTCGGCCCCCGCCTTCGTCGAAGCCGTCGCCGACGCCCTCGGCACCACCCTCGCCGCCGCCCGCTGGGACACCTCCACTGTCCTGGCCGCCCTGACCGACCTCGCCGACGACCACCTCACCGACCGCATCCTTCACCAACTGCCCCACGGCTGGGCCCTGCTCTTCGGCCGCGCCGACCTCACCCCAATCGCGGCCTGAACCGCCAACCATGACGTGGCGGCGACCGCGCATGCCCAATCGACCGGCTCACCTCGTCGGCCGGGACCTCCGCGACGGCCCGTTTCCAAGGCCAGGGCTCGTCACCACTCCCCGGGTGACCCGACCGCGGGCGCGGCCGTGCTGCGGAGCCGGCCGGGTGTCGCGCCCGCTGGACCAACGCCGGCCGCCGACGGACCGACCGGACCGGGGGCGGGATGTCGCGGGCTGCTGTCCGGGCCGGAACCACCGGCCGCGCCGGAAGATGTCGACGGCCTCGTCCACCGCGCCATACGCGAACCTGCGCACCCCGCCAACCCACCGGAGCGCGGACCGGCGAGCGGCCGTTCGAGCCCGTCTGCTTTCGCCAAATCGCCACGGTGTGCCCGGACGGGCCGCCGGAGTCCCGAACCATCAGGTTCCAGACACTGCTGCCTTGCCCACAGGGGTCGCCCGCTCAGGGCATCGGGACGGCGTCCAGGCAGGGGTGGCGGCCGTCGTATGCGGCGGGCGCGGACAGTACGGTCGCCACGTCGCCGTCGATCCGCATCCGCCACTGGCCGGAGGCGTCCGTCCAGACGTGGCCACCGCTCGGGGCGACGTCTTCGCTCAGGTGCACCGGGAGCACCGTGGGCCGGGCGTGCGCGCCGACAGGTCCGGGCAGCGTCACCGCGTAGCGCCGGTGAACGGACATGGCCACCACCTCTCGTGGCTCGGGCGCCCGGGCACTGCCTCCAGCCTGCCCGGGTGCACGCCCGGCTGTCCAGGCGCGGGCCTCGCGCCCTTTCTTTGGCCACGCTCACCTCGGCGGGCCGCCCGCCACACCTGCGGGCCCGCACACCCCGCACGGGGGCGCCGGGTTCTCGGGGCGCCATCGGCCTCTGGCCGCCTGCCCCACCGTACGCCGCACGCCGGGAGCGCGGGCCGGCAGTCACGGTGTCCGTTCTGCGGGCAGGACGATCGTCATGGCGCGCGGCAGGGTGCGCTGCGGGGAACGGATCTCGGGTTCCTCGCCCTCGCCGGTGGTCTCGTCCTGGTCCGGTCGACTGCGCGGGGCGGGGCCGATGCCGAAGAAGATCCGCAGGGCCGCGCGGAGAGCGGCGGCGCCGGTGACGGCGGAGGCGGCGACGAACACGGCGGGCAGCCACGGCTGCCACCGGCCGCGGCGTCCTCGCTCAGGGCCTTGCCGAGGCCCGTGCCGAACGGCGGCATCCCGGCCAGGGCCAGGGCGCCGGCCACGAACAGCACGCCGACTGTGCGCAGGTCACGTGCCTTGCCGTGCGGGCCGTGCTCGTCGACGGAGCCGTAGCGGTCCAGCAGGACGCCCGTGAGGGCGAACAGTGCGGCCTTCACCAGGCCGTGCGCGGCGACGTACACCGCGGTGCCGGTGGCGCCGTCGGGGGTGAGCAGGGCGACGGCGATGAGGAACAGGCCGACGTGGCTGATGGTGGAGAACGCGAGCAGGCGCTTGAGGTGGCGCTGCTGCCAGCACATCAGGGCCCCGAGCAGGGCGGTGAGAAGGCCGAGGGCGGTGAAGGTGGTGCGGAAGGCCTGGTGGGGGATGCCGCCGGGGCCGGAGAAGACGGTCCAGTAGATGCGGGCGATGCCGTTCCCCAGGCCGTTGTTCGATTGCCGGCCGCCTGGCGACACCGCGACGCAGGCGGCGCCTCCACGCGCCATCCAGGGCCCAGCCGTGTCATGGGCTCCAGGTCAATCGGGAGGCTCCGGCGGGCGGGGGTGCCCGGGTTCCGGCGGTGCCGGTTCCGTCGGCTCGCGCGGGGCGGGCGGGGCGGGCGGTTCGGGCGGAGGCTCGGGCGAGCCGGGAGGCGCGGGCGGATCCGGCGGCACCGGAGGCTCGACCGGCTCCGGCGGACCGGGCGGCCGCGGGGGCTCGGTCGGTGGCAGGGGGTTGGTGTCGGGGTCGGGCGGTACGGGAACGGTACCCACGGTCACCAGCTCCTATCGGCCCAGGGCGTGTTCGAGTTCCTTCTTGTTCATCTTCGAGCGGCCGTGGACGTTGCGCAGCTTGGCCTCGTTGTACAACTGCTCGTACGTGGGACCCTGCGAGCCGCTGTGCGAACGCAGACCACCTCGACGGGACGACGAGATGTCCTTCACCGAGCTGCGGCTGGCGGTCTTCGACTCCCCGTGCCGGGCCCTCTCCTTGTTCACGGTGCGCGCGGCGATCTCCTTGGCGCGCTTCTCGCTCTCACCGCGCTCCAGCGCGCTGTCCTTGATGTGCTCGTACTGCCGCTCCCGTTTGGGAGTCGATCCGCGAGGCATGATCAGACACTCCTTTCCGACGACTCCGGGGCGCGTGTTCCCCGCATCCGTGAGAGGAACCCGCCACCGGCGCCGGGCAAACCGGCTTGCACCCGTCCGGCCGCGCGACGCCCCGCGTCGACGAGGGCGCCGAAGGCGTGCGCCACCTGCTGCTGGGGGCTGCGGTCCCGGGCCCGGTCGTCGAACCGGCCGTGCGCCCCGAAGTCCCGCCGGGCATCGACCGGCTCGAACAGGTTGTCCGGGTCTGTGGCGCGGCGCCGGCGGTCTTCCTGCTGGGAGCCGAAGCCGGTGCGGGCCGGGTAGCGGTCCAGCAGCCCGGGCACGACGGCGTTCGCCACCAGGGTGGCCACCGTGCTGCCGCCGACCCAGTACTCGCGCCGCCCGGGGTGGTCGGCCGCGTACAGCACGGCACGGGCGGCGACCTCGGGCTGGTAGATCGGCCGCACCGGCTGCGCCCGGTTGGGCAGTCGGGAACGGACCCAGTCGAACTGCGGGGTATTGACGGCCGGCATCCGCACCATCGTGGTCCGCACCCGCGCGCCGGAGGCGAGCAGTTCGCAGCGCAGCGCCTCGTTGACGCCCTGGATGGCGTGCTTGGCGCCGCTGTAGGCGCTCTCTCGGCCCGTTCGGCGTCGGCTTCCACCGCGTCCGTGTCGGCGACGTCGGCCTCGATGGCGATGACCTTGGCGGCGCCGGCCAGCTTGGCCTCCCGCGCGGCCGCCTCGAGGCCGGTCCGGCCGCGGGCGATCAGCGCGAGCCGGTCCCCGTGGGCGGCGAATGCCTCGGCGCAGGCGCGGCCGATGCCGCCGCTGGCCCCGGTGATGACGACGGTGCGGCATGCAGCTTCCATAGGTTCCATGCTGCTCCGGGTTTCCCGGAGACGGCGAGGCAAACGGTCCGGCGCCGCGTGCGTGGCCGGTTGTCGGGTCGTAGCGTCGACAGGGTGGACCTACCCAGGGCGTGAACGAAGGAGGCCTCGATGCCGGCCGCAGCACTGTTCGATGTCGACGGCACACTGCTCGACACCAGCTACTGGCACACCGTCGCCTGGGCCGAGGCGCTCGGCCAGTTCGGCCACACCCCGGCGATGGCCCGCATTCACGGGGCGATCGGCATGGGCGGCGACCAGCTCCTCGACCACCTGCTGGGTGAGGACCGCGACCGCGAGCAGGATGAGGCGATCAGCGCGGCACACCAGGCGCTCTTCGCCCGCTTCTGGCCGCGCCTGCGCGCCTTCGACGGCGCCGGCGGCCTGCTGCGGGAACTGAAACGGCGCGGCTGGACGATCACCCTCGCCTCCTCCGCCTCAGCACGCGACCTTCAGGTGATGCGACGCGCGCTGGACGCCGACGACGCGATCGACCATGCCACCAGCGCCGACGACGTCGAGGCCAGCAAGCCCGCCCCCGACCTCGTCCACGCCGCCCTGGCCAAGTCCGGCGCCAAGCCGGGCCAGGCGCTGTTCATCGGCGACACCCCCTGGGACGTCCAGGCCGCCGCCGGGGCCGAAGTCGCGTGCGTGGCGGTACTGTCCGGCGGCTTCGGCGAACGGGCTCTGCGAACGGCCGGAGCCCTCGAAGTCCACCGCGACGTCGGCGAACTCCTCACCCGCCTCGACAGCAGCGCTCTCGGAGACCCGACCCGCTACACGACGCAGCCCGGTTAGCCGCCCGGACGTGGGCGACACCGGCGGCTACGCGGTCTCCGCGGAGTTCTACGACCTCCTGCAGGCCGAGACCGACCGCCGTCTGGCCGAGCGGCGCTTCGCCCCGGCCGCCACCCGGGCCCGCCACGCGGTCCTGGATGTCGGCGCCGGCACCGGCATCGTCACCGAGGTCCTGCTGCGCGCCTCCAGCGTGCCCGTCCACGCCGTCGAACCGGCCCCGGCCATGCGCGCCGCCCTGCTGTCGCGCCTGGCCCACCTCGGGGCGGACCAGCGCGCCCGCGTCACCGTGCACCCCGAGCCCCTCGCGGCGGCAGGCCTGACGGCCGTGGCGGACCTCGCCGTCGCCTCCAACGTGATCGCCTGCCTGGATCCCCCGACGAGGCGCGCCACCTGGAGGGCGATCTCGGCCGCCCTCCTGCCGGGCGGCCTGCTCCTGTTCGATCCGCCACCCGCCGACCTGACCGGTGGGTGCGAGACGATGGGACGGCTCGGTCCGGTGCGGGTGGGCCCCGACCTGTACAGCGCCGACGTCACCCGCCGACCCGACCGCGGCATCCTGCGCGTGGTCTTCACCTACCGCGTCCAACGCGGGCAGGAGCTGCTGCGCGAGGCTCGGGAGGCGTTCGACATGTGGCCGACCCCGCCCGAGCGTCTCACCGAGGAGCTCGAAGCCGCAGGACTGCACGTTGTGCAGGCCCCTGGATCCGGCCTCGTGGCGGCTCGCCGCCCCGCTTTCTAGACAACCCCGACCTTGCCCGCCTGCGGGTATCACATTCCGGGCGCCATGCCGCTGGACGACCCACAGCACGAGCGTTTGACTGGCACTCTGATGGATCCACCAGCCCGGCTACGCACGGATACACAGCCGCGCTGTGGGTCGGCTCGATCTTCCATGGCCGGAAGGACTGAGCCGTCCGGCCCCCTCGCGCGAGCATGCCGTCAGAGTCGGCATCATCCGCTCGGCCAGCCCCACGCACCGCCCACACGCCACGGCGAACAGGCCGCGGGAATCGCACCGCGGCTTCGATCCCGTGCCGCACCCGATCAGTCGCCTGTCTCTCCTGGCGGTGTTCCGCCTGGTGCCCCGCCACCCTCGTCAGCCGGTTTCTCACCGGATGCCGGCGTGCAGCGACCGCCGCTGTCCCCCTCACCACCGTCACCTACGGCTGACTGGTCGCCACCGGCCAGGGCCCACCCCACACCGATGGTGACCCATCCACTCACCCTCCGAGCCGGGCCCTTCGGGGCTCGGCTCGGGTGGTGAACGGGGGGCTCGGCTCGGAGTCCTGCGGACGCTCGTGAAGCGCATCCCGTCGACGGGCGTGGCCGGGCGGCGGCCCCGGCCACTCGGACCGGGGCCGCGGCCAGGGGGTGCGGTCGACGACGGACGCTCAGCCAGGGGTGATCCGGCCGCGCCAGCCGCCCTCCTCCCGGCCCTCGTGCTCGATGAAGTCCTTGAAGCGCCGCAGGTC
>NZ_JBIVVI010000300.1:0-8183 GCF_044757675.1 Kitasatospora sp. NPDC091257 | reverse complement strand
GGGGTCGCTGATCTCGATGCGCAGGGTGGTGCCCCGGCGCACGGAGGTGGTGAGCGAGAGGTGCACCTCGAACCCGCGCCCCGCAAGGCGCCCGTGCGTGATCGCGTTCGCGGCCAGCTCGGCGACGATCAGCAGCGCGCAGTGGAACGGCTCGGCGTGCGTGGAGTTCAGCCCCCAGTCCGAGAGTTGACGCCTCGCCAGGCGACGGCAGATGGCAGCGCCCTTGGGGGAGGCGGTGAGGACGGCGGTACGGGACCGGGGGTTGTCGAGGGGGATTTCGGTCGTCATGGGAGATAAGCGTGACGGGGCGGAAGTACCCTGGCCAGGAGCCCGGCGGGCACGGAGAGTGCCTGTACGGACACGGAGGGCCGACTCGTCGGTCGGCTCGGATCAATCGGTCGCAAGGGCGGGTGGTACACATGGCTGGCGTCGAACGCACGGTGTTCGATGACGGTGAGACGGCGGAGAACTCGGACGGGGTCGCGGAGTTCTACAGCGCGGTGGGCAAGCTGATCAAGCACTTCCGCGAGAAGGCCGGCATCACGCAGAAGCAGTTGGCGGCCCTGACGGGCTACAGCGAGGACCAGATCGGCGCGATGGAGCGCGGGGTCCGGACGGCGAGGATCGAGTTCCTGACGACGGTGGATCCGCTCATCAACGCCGGTGGCGCCCTTATGGCCGTCGCGGAGGACGTGATGAAGGCCAAGATCCGGGTGAGTGAGCGCCATCCGGCCTACTCCAAGGCCTTCACCTCGGAGGAGGCCCGGGCCATCGAGATCCACAACTACGACACGATGGTAGTCCCGGGACTGCTCCAGACCGAGGCGTACATCCGCGCCTTGTACGAGATGCGTCGGCCGATCCTCTCGCCCGAGCAGATCGACGAGTGGGTGGTGGCGCGTTTGGCCCGGCAGGAGATCCTGACCCGCTGGCCCCTGCCGGTGGTGACGTGGGTGATCGACGAGAGCGTGCTGCGACGCCCCCTGGGCGGCTGGGACGTGCACAAGGAACAGCTCCAACACCTGCTCAAGGTGGGACAGATGCGGGGCCCCGAACTCCAGGTCATGCCGCTCGACCGGATGAGCCATGCGGGCATGGGCGGTTCGTTCTCGCTGCTGACCCCGCCCAACCGGCCGCAGATCGGCTACGCCGCGGCGCAGCATGTGAACCGTCTGATCACGGATCCGGCGGAAGTCCGTAATATGGCCGCACGGTACAGCAGTATCCGGGCCCAGGCCCTGGGGCTGAGGGAGTCCCTGGCCTTGATCGAAGCGATTCTGGGAGAGCGGTAGGCATGGCCGAGCTGGCGTGGTTCAAGAGCAGCTACAGCACCAACGAGGACGCCAACTGCGTCGAGGTCGCCGGGACCCCCGGCACCGTCCACGTGCGTGACTCCAAGGACAAGAGCGGCCCCCGGCTCAGCTTCTCCCCCACCGCCTGGCAGGCGTTCGTCGCCTTCGCCGCCACCACCGAGGCCGCCTGACCCCACCACCCGACAGATTCACTCTGTACGGGTCTCGGCCAGCAGGCAGACGTACGAGCGGTCGGCCCTCTGTGGGTTCGGCTGTTCGAGGCGGGCCGTGACGGTGAAACCGGCCTGTTCGAGGAGGTCGACGAGCTGTCCGGCCGGGACGAGGTGCGAGGCGTACGACACCGGGTGGCCGTACGCCCGGGCGGGGTGCAGCAGTTGGGCCTCGCCGACGTGGCCGCCGAGGAGGAGGTGGCCGCCGGGCGCGAGGACTCGGGCGAACTCGGCGAAGAGCTGCGGGAGTTGCTCCACCGGGGTGTGGTGGACCGAGTACCAGGCGAGGATGCCGCCGAGGGAGCCGTCGGGCAGATCGAGTGCGGCCATCGAGCCGTGCAGGAAGCGCAGTCGGGGGTGGGTGCGGCGGGCGAGCGCGATCATCCCGCCGGACACGTCCACCCCGAAGGCCGACAGCCCCAGGCCGCTCAGGTACGCCGTCACCCGCCCCGGTCCGCAGCCGAGGTCCGCGACCTCGCCGCCGCCCGACTCCCGTACCAGCTCCGCGAAGGCGGTGAGCATCGCCCGGGACACCGGGTCCATGCCCTCCGGCGGGACGACGAGGCGGAGGTAGTCGGCGGCGACGGTGTCGTAGGACTCCCGGACGGCGGCGAGGTGCGCGGGGTCGGTCAACGCTCGGCCTTGGCGGCCCTGGTGGCGCGCTCGGCGAAGACCTTCTCCCGGCGGTCGGCGGTCTGCTTCATCATCCGCTTGCGGTCGCGGGCGGAGAGCCGGTCGATGTAGAGCCCGCCGTTCAGGTGGTCGGTCTCGTGCTGGAGGCAGCGGGCGAAGTAGCCGGTGCCCTCGATGGTGACGGGCTCGCCGTGCTGGTTGACGCCGCGCACCACGGTCCGGGCCGGGCGGGCGAGCCCGGTGTTGGCGCCGGGGACGGAGAGGCAGCCCTCGGTCTCCTCGATGAGCGCGCGCCCGGGTTCCTGCTCCTCGATCACCGGGTTGAGGATGTGGCCGGTGTGCCGGACGCCGTCGTCGTCGGGGCAGTCGTAGACGAACAGGCGCAGGTCCACGTCCACTTGGTTGGCGGCGAGGCCGCAGCCGTCGGCGACGTGCATGGTGACGAACATGTCGTCGATCAGCCGGGCGAGGCGCTCGCTGCCGAAGTCCTCCTCGGTGGCCGGGCGGCAGGTGCGGCGCAGGATCTCCTCCCCCACCTCGGTGATCCGCAGGACGGTCGGACGGTCGCGCAACTCGGACACAGGCACTCCCTCGATGGACTTGCTGTCAGCTTTGCAAAGTAGCAGACTTTGCAAAGTGACCGAAGACCTCGTCAGAACCGGCTCCCTCCCCGAGCACGCCGTCCGCACCGCGCTGCTGGAACTGCTCGCCGAGCACGGCACCGCCACCTCCACCGAGGCCGCCGCCCGGCTCGGCCTCAGCTCGGGCCTCTGCTCGTTCCACCTGCGGCAGCTGGCCCGGTACGGGCTGATCGAGGAGGCCCCGGCCACCGACGGACGGGCCCGGCCGTGGCGGCTGCCCACAGCCCGACGGGCGGAGACGGACGGCGGGTTCGGCGAACTGGCGCGCGGCCTGGAGGACGAGAGCCACCGGCACTGGCTCGCCCGACGCGCCGAGGCCCCGGCCGAGTGGCAGCAGGACGAGGCGTTCAGCGCCGTCGTCCATCTGACCCCCGCCGAACTGGCCGCCGTCGCCGAGGAGTTCCGCCGGGTGCTGGCCCGCTACCGGGGCCGCGACACCGACCCGGCCACCCGGCCCACCGGGGCCCGCCCGGTCGCCGCCGTCGCCCGGCTCTTCCCGCTCCTCGACCAGTAGCTCAGGCGGTGCGCGACCGCTCCCGCACCGCCCGCACCAGCGGCCCCGCCACCAGCCCCAGCGCCGCCCCCAGGGCGACCCCCTGCACCCCGTCCCAGACGTCCTGCACATCGCAGGCCCGCCCGATCGCCGGCACCGCGTACCGCACCGCCACCACCGCGAACGGCAGCGCCGCCGCGCCCAGCAGCGCCACCACCGCCCGCCGCCGCGTCCCCGCCAGCGCCGCCGCGAAGCCGACCGGGGCGAAGGCCGCCAGCTTCAGCTCGATGTGCCGCACGTGCAGCAGCTCGTACGGCGACCGCGGCCGGGCGCCCAGCACGGAGCAGTGCCGGACGGCGCCCTCCGAGAGCCGGAACGCCTCCGGCAGCAGCGTCGCCGCGACCACCCCGCCGAGTCCGAGCAGCAGCACGAAGCCCACCACCCAATGGGCCCGCAGCAACCGCCCCACCGGCCGGTTCAGCAGCGCCGCGGGCACCAGCGAGAGCAGCAGCCCGGGCCAGAACATCGGCATCCCGCCGAGCACCGTACTGATCACGCCTCAGACGGACGCCCCGGGCACCCGCCCGGTTCTCGCTCCGACGGGGAAAACTCGACCGCGGTGCCACCGGCCGTTCACGCCCCGGCCCCGGGGCGTGCCCCGAAGAACGGACCCCGGACCGTCACCCGCCGGGCCTCAGTGCGGGATCGAGGAGATCAGCTCCTGCGCCCCCTGCCGCTTGAGCGCCAGCGCCACCGAGGTCCCGAGGTCCTCCGGGCTGAGCGCGCCCGCCCACTCGTGGGCGTCCAGCACCCGCTTGCCGTCCGGGGTGAAGACGCGGCCGCGCAGCGAGAGGCGGCCGTCCCGCTCGGCCCGGGCGTAGCCGGCGATCGGGCTGTTGCAGTGGCCCTGGAGCGCGTGCAGGAACATCCGCTCGGCCGCCGCCTCGCGCCAGGTGTCGTGGTGGCCGAGGCCGGTGACCGCCTCGATGGTCGCGGTGTCGCCCTCGCGGCACTGCAGGACGAGGATGCCGGCGCCGATCGGCGGGCACATCGCCTCGATGCCGAGCACCTCGGTGATCCGCTCCGTACGGCCGATCCGCTCCAGGCCGGAGACAGCGAGCAGCAGTGCGTCGACGTCCCCGGCGTCCAGCTTGGCGAGCCGGCTGTTGGCGTTGCCGCGGATCGGGACGCACTCCAGGTGGGGGTGGGAGGCGGCGAGCTGGGCGACCCGGCGGACGGAGGAGGTGCCGATCCGGGTGCCCGGCGGGAGGGCGGCCAGCGGCAGGCCGCCGGGGTGGACGAGGGCGTCGCGGATGTCGTCGCGGCGCAGGTAGGCGGCGAAGACGGTGCCGGCCGGCAGCGGCCGGTCGGCGGGCACGTCCTTGAGGCAGTGCACGGCGACGTCGGCCTCCCCGGCGAGCAGCGCGGCGTCGACCTCCTTGGTGAAGGCGCCCTTGCCGCCGAGTTGGGCGAGATCACCCGTCCAGCGGTCGCCCGAGGTGGTGACGGGCACCACCTCGGTGCGCAGGCCCGGCTGCAGGGCGGCGAGTTCGGTGCGGACCCGCTCGACCTGGGCGAGCGCCATGGGCGAGGAGCGGGAGACGATGCGGATCAGCTCAGCGGTGGCCATGGCGCGATGATAGGCGTCCTCACAGCGGTGATTGAGCATGCGTCAGCCGGTATGACACACGCGGCGCGGGATTCCGCAAGCTCGGACAACGCGGAGGGTCGGCCGGAAGTCCCGACCGACCCTCCGCCCCGGGCACCGCCGCGGGCTCACTCGTTGTGCAGCACCTCGGCGATCGGCAGCCGGGCCGCCGAGCGCGCCGGGACGAGCGCGCCGAGGACGGCGATCGCGACGCCGGCGAGGGCGAGGCCGCTCAACAGCGGGACGTTCCAGACGTCGAGCGTGTCCTGCGCGAACACGATCGTCCCGACGTTCTCGACGATCAGCCGGTGCGCCACCACCCCGACCGGGATACCGATGATCCCGCTGACCACGCCCTGCCAGGCCACCGAGGTGACCGTCATCGCCACCACCTGCCGTGGCGTCATCCCGATCGACTTGAGCATGCCGAGGTCCCGGCGGCGCTCACGGATGGTGAGCAGCAGGGTGTTGAAGACGCCCAGCGCGGCAACGACCGACAGCAGCACCGTGAAGATCGTGGTGAAGGCGATGACGGCGGCGATCGGCCCGGCCAGGTCGGGGTCGAAGACCGAGGTCGAGAGGCTCGGGTCGGCGTCCGACACCGCCTTGCGGTACGCCTCGGCGTCGGCGCCCTTGGCGAGCGTCACGTCGTACTCGACCACGTGCGGGTCGTCGGTGAGGGCGGCCCTGGTGGCGTCGTTGGAGGCGAACGCCCGGGGGTTGCCCTCGGCCTCCTCGCCGACGAGGGTGACGGCCACCCGCCGCCCGTCCAGGTCCAGGGTGACCTTGTCGCCGAGCTTGAGCCCGTGCTGCTTGAGGAAGGACGGGCCGGCCTCGATCTCGTTCGGGCCGGTCGCCGGGCGGCCGTTCACCACCGAGAGCCACTTGGCGTTGGCGTTGTCGTCGCCGCCGTAGAAGTCGGCGAACGCGGGCTGGGCGTAGCCGACCAGCCCGACCTGGACCAGCCCGCGCGTGCTGACCCGCTCGGCACCGGGGGTGGCGTGCAGCATGGCCTCGGTCTGGGCCGGGGTGAGCCTGGGCTCGGTCCTGTTGCCCGAGAAGTGGGCGGTCTGGACGTTGACATGGGTGTGGCCGTCGGTGTGGTCCACCAATCTGGTCAGGGTGCTGCTCAGACCTGCCGTCATCGTCACGGTGACCACGCCGAGCACGATCGCCGACATGGTCAGCGCGGTACGGGCGGGGCGGGCGAAGGGCTGGCCGAGGCCGAGGCTGACGGCGCGCGGCAGCCGGGTGCCGCTCAGCCAGCGCTGGACCTTCAGGCCGCGGCCGTTGCGCGGGGAACTGCCGGCCGAGATGGCCTGGGCGGCGGGGAGCCGATGGGCGCGCGAGGCCGGGAGCAGCGCGGCGAGGACGACCAGCAGCGGGACGCTGACCAGGGTGGCGAGCGGCAGCCAGCCGGCGGGCTCGATCACGGCGGTGCCGGTGACGATGCCGGAGAACGCGGACTTGAGGATCGGGTACGACGCCACCCAGCCGGCCGCCGTACCGAGGACGGTGCCGGCGACCGCGGGCACCGAGACCATGGTGAGGTAGACGGTCACCACCTGGCGCGGGGTGAAGCCGATCGACTTCAGCACGCCGATGTGCCGGTAGCCGGAGACGACCGCGCCGCTCACCACGTTGCCGACGATCAGCGCCGAGACGACCAGTCCGAGCACGCCGAAGACCGTCATCAACGGCAGGTAGGCGTCGGCCCCCGCCGAGAAGGCGCCCTTGAGCACCAGGTACGACTGGGCGCTGATGATCGCGTCCTTCGGCAGGCCCTCGGTGGCGGAGTCCATGGCGGAGGTGAGCCGCTGCTCACTCGCGGCGTCGGTGAAGCGGTAGAGCATCTGCCGACCGGTGGGGTGCAGGGCGGCGGCCTGCTCGGGGGTGACCCAGCCGCCGGCGCTCTGGCTCATGCTGTTGACGAAGCCGACGATGGTGAGGTACCGGCCGCCGCCGATGGGGAGCCGGGAGTTCAGGAGCTGCTCCGCCGCGCCTCCGAACAGCGAGTTGAGGACCACCTCGCCGGGTGCGGTGGCCCAGCGGCCGGACAGCAGCTCGACCCGGTCCACCGGCCCGGCCCGGTCGGCCCGGCCGACCAGGGTCAGTGGTCCGGGCGGGCTGCCGACCCAGTCGGTGGGGATCTCCACCGTCACCTGGTCGAACGGCCCGGCGGCCGCCTCGACGCCGGGCCGGTGGGCGGTGGCGGCCAGTTGCTCCGCCGAGGCCTTGGCCGGCTCGAAGGACGCCACGACGTGGGCGCCGTGCTGCCCGTCGAAGGCCGCCTCGAAGGGCGCCCGGGCGGCACTGATCACCGCCAGGGCGAGCAGCACCGTCGTGGTGGCGCAGAAGACGACGAGGCCGATCACGACGGTCTGCACCCGGCGGCGCTTCACGGCCGCCCGCGAGGCCCGCCACACCGCTCCGCTCATGCGGACGCCTCCAGCATCCGCTCGTTCGCCACGCGCCCGTCCGCCATCTCGACCAGCCGGCTGGCGCAGCGGGTGGCCAGGTCGGGGTCGTGGGTGACGATCAGCAGGGTCTGCCCGATCTGGTTGAGGTCGATCAGGAGGTCCATCACCTGCTCGCCCGAGCGGCTGTCCAGCGCGCCGGTGGGCTCGTCGGCGAGCAGCAGGGCCGGGCGGTTCATCAGGGCGCGGGCCACCGCGACCCGCTGGCGCTCGCCGCCGCTGAGCGTCGCGGGGTAGACGTCCTTGCGGTGGGCGACGCCGAGTTCGTCCAGCAGCTCCAGTGCCCGGCGGCGGGCCTGGCGGGCGTTGGTGCCGGTCAGCTGGGCGGCCAGGGCGACGTTGTCGAGGGCGGGGAGGTCGTCGATCAGGTTGAAGAACTGGAAGATCATGCCGACGTGGCGGCGGCGGAAGAGGGCCAGTCCGTTCTCGTTCAGCCCTCCGAGGTCCTGGCCCTGCACCCGGACGGTGCCGGCGGTGGGCCGGTCGAGTCCGGCCACCATGTTCAGCAGGGTGGACTTGCCGCACCCCGAGGGGCCCATCACGGCGACCGCCTCGCCCGCGCGGATCCGCAGGTCGACGCCGTCGAGCGCCTTGGCGTCGCCGAACTCCTTGTGGACCCCGGACAGCTCGACGACAACCTGCGCGTCGCCCGGCCGGGAGGTCCCGTCGTGGTCGTTGCTCATGGTGGACGACCGTAGGCGCGGGGCCGTCGCCGGCACGTCCCACCCCGGGTGTAACCGCGGGCGGCCGTAGTACCCGGGATGTACGG
>NZ_JBIVVI010000299.1:0-8201 GCF_044757675.1 Kitasatospora sp. NPDC091257 | reverse complement strand
CCGGCGGCCTGTGGGGCCGGCGGTGGGGCCGGTCAGGCCCCGGTCTGCGCGGGCTGGTCCTCGGTGACGGTGATCGCCCGGCCCGGGCAGAGGTCGGCGGCGAGCCTGACGTCGTCGAACTGCTCGGGCAGCAGCACGATCTGACGGAGTCTCACCAGGCTGTCCCGGTCGTCCTGGTCGAAGACCGCGGGGGCGTTCGTCACGCACATGCCGGAGCTGCAGCAGCGGTCCCGGTCGACGCTCACCTGCATGTCGGGCACCTTTCGTCAGGGCGGCGCCGGCTGCCCGGCGGCCGCCTCTCGTTGTCACGGTCAAACTAGCCGTCGCTGGTCCGTTTACGGACGGGTACGGTGGCCGGACCGAGAACGGCCGATTCGGCCCCTGTGTGTGAACCCCTCTGGCGGCACAATGCGTTTCAACCCGCGGTACTTCGCCGGACGGGTCGGCGGACCCGGCCGCGCGGACGGCCTCACAAGCCTTCGGCGGTGGCCAACTCCCGTACGGAGGCCACCGTGTCGGCCTCGGCGGCGCTCTTGTCCGGCCGGTAGCGCACCACCCGGGCGAACCGCAGGGCCGGCCCGGCGGGGTAGCGGGGGCTGCGCCGGAGGCCTCGAAGGCGACCTCGACGACCAGTTCCGGCCGGACCAGCACCGTCCGGGCGTCCCGCCCGGTCTCCCGGGCGAGCAACTCGGCGGTCTGCCAGGCGAGCGTCCGTTCGGTCAGCCCCTTGAAGGCAGGCTCGTGGCCCGGGTCGGGTTGAGCCGCAGCCGGGTGAGGATGCGCCAGTTCTTGAGCGCGGCGAAGCCGTGCTCGACGGGGGCGCGGGCGGCGGCGATGATCTGGTTGGCGGTCTTCCGGCCGGCGGTGAGCTTCTTCTTGCGGGTCCGCTTGGCCCCGGTGATGACCACCGGGTCGTCGCGGTCGGCATCGAGGCCGACGAAGCCGAGATCGGCCGGGGAGCCCAGGCCTGCGGTGCGCAGGTGCCGGCAGATCTTGTCGTGCCGGGCGGTCTTGATCTCGCCGGTCGTGCCGCGGCGGGCCGAGGAGATCCGGATAAGGTTGCCGCGCTCGTCGGTGAGGGCCAGGAACAGCAGGCCGTGGGACGTGTGTTTCCCGCTGTAGTTCTTGCGGTTGGCCTTCCCGGCGCGGCGGCGGGTGCGGATCAGGGTGCCGTCCAGCAGCACGACCTCGCCCCGGCCCGGGTGATCTTCTTCAGGGCGCGGTCCAGGCGCGGGGCCTTGGCCGCGAGCAGGGCGATCACCTCGTCGCACCAGCGGCGGATCGTGGTGGCCGCCACGGCGTTGCCGCCGGCCAGGTCGGCGGCGCGCTGGTCGTGGCGCAGCACGCGAGCACCAGCACCGCGAGCACCAGCACTGCGAGCACCAGCACCGCGATCTGTCCGGCCGAGCGGGACCGCCACCGGGAGCCGATCGCCTTCAGGTGGGCGCGCATCAGGTCGGCGACGTAGTTGACGGTGTTCGAGGACAGCGGCAGCGCGCACTGACATAAGACCGCAACGGTGGCCCGGACGCCCACCGCCGTTCCGCGCGACATCGCCGACTGTTCGGCATCCTCGCCTGCCGTGCAGGTCAGGGTTCGTTTCGCGGCCCGCGACGGATACTCCCCGAAGCCCAATCCTGCTGCGACCGGGGTGTGCCGGCGCATCTGGAACGCGGTGGACTCGTGGTCGCGATCGTTCTTCTGATCCTGCCCCTACCGTCTGCCCCTACCGTCTACGCGGCACGAGTCCGGTTTCGAAGGCGATGATCGCCAGCTGGACGCGGTCCCGAGCCTCGAGCTTGGCGAACAGACGCGCGACATGGGTCTTCGCGGTCGCCGCGCTGATCACCAGCCGCTCGGCTATCTCGGTGTTCGACAGTCCCTGCCCGACCAGTGCCAGCACCTCGCGCTCCCGGTCGGTGATCCCCGCGAGGGGACTCGAGTCCGCGGCGGGCGCGGCGTCCGGTTCGGGGGCCGCGGGGCCGGACGTTCCGGCGAAGTCCGCGATCAGCCGTCGGGTCACGCTCGGCGCGATCAGCGCGTCGCCCGCGGCCACCACGCGGATCGCTTCCAGGATCGCGTCCAGGGCCATGCTCTTGAGCAGGAATCCGCTGGCCCCGGCGCGCAGTGCGCCGTAGACGTACTCGTCGTGGTCGAAGGTCGTCAGCACCAGCACCTTGGGTGGGTCCGGCTCGGCGCTCGCCTGCCGGGTCGCCTCGATCCCGTCCATGCCCGGCATCCGGATGTCCATCACCACGACGTCCGGCCGCAGTTCACGCACCAGGCGCACCGCTTCGCGGCCGTCGCCGGCCTGGCCGACCACCTCCAGGTCGTCGGTGTCGCCGATCAGGATCCCGAGCCCGACCAGCATCAGCGGCTGGTCGTCGACCAGCAGCACCCGCACGCTCATGCCGGGAGCCTCGCCGTCACCCGGAATCCGCCCTCCGGACGCTGGCCGGCGCTGAACTGGCCGGACAGCAACGTCACCCGCTCGCGCATGCCGAGCAGGCCGAAGCCGCTGCCGCCGGCCCCCGCCGCGAACCTCGGACGGCCCGGCCCGCCGAGACCGTCGTCCCCGTCGTCCACCACTTCGATCCTCACTCCTGTCGGCTCGTAACCGACCGCGACCCGGCAGGTCCGCGCCCCGGAATGCCGCACCACGTTCGTCACCGACTCCTGGATGATCCGGAACGCCGACAGTTCGATCTCCGGCGGCAGTGGACGCCGCTCGCCCCGCCAGGTCACATGAACCCGCACCCCGGCGCCGGCCGTGCGTTCGGCGAGCTGCGGGACGTCGGCCAGGCTGCCGGCCGGCGCCAGCGGAGCGGCCTGCGGCATGGCGTCGTCGGGCTCGGCGCGGCGGAGCGCCCCGAGCATGCGCTGCAGCTCCAGCAGCGTCTCCCGGCTGGTGGTCTCGATGCCGGTCAGCGCCTGCCGCGTCTGCTCGGGCTTGGTCGCCACGACCCGCGCCGCCGCTCCCGACAGCACCGTGATGATCCCGATGCTGTGCGCGACGCTGTCGTGCAGCTCGCGGGCGATCCGCAGCCGCTCGGCCATGACGACGCGGGCCGCGGTCTGCTCCTGCAGGGCTTCGAGGTATTCACGGCGTTTGCGGTACACCCCCCCGAAGACCCACGCGACCGTGAACCACAACGCGAACTGTCCGGCCCACTGGGACGCGTCGCCGACGGTCTGCTCGCGGACGTGGAGGTCGTTGAAGAACGCGGCCGCGACGGCCGCGACGGCGCCGACGGCGGCAGCCTTGGGCCGCCGGACGGCGAGGTACCCGCCCAAGCCGACGAGCAGGACGAACACGATCGAGGGCCGCGCGCCGAAGGCGTCGCCGAGGACGGCTTCGCCCAGGACCGCGGCGAAGACCGCCGCCGGCAGACGGCGCACCAGCAGAACCGGCAGGGCGAGCACGACGCAGAGACCGAGTATCTGGAAGGGCGCGAGGTCGGGGAACCGGAACAGGCCCTCGTAGTGCGCCCAATCAGTGGGCAGCATCGTCAAGGCGAGAATCAGCGCGTACAAGCAGGTGGTGGCCAGCACCACGGCCTGTGACATCAGCCAGGTCACGCGTTTCGATGTCGAGAGACGCTGGAGAAGCTGTTCCATACGAAGATCGTATTCAGTGGCGTCGGCTCTGCGCGTCGCCCCGGGGATGTACGCCGGATACGCCCCCGGGCCGATGGCCTGGGAAGAGGTGACATCCGCCGGCCGACGCGGTGGATCGTGGTCCGTTCCTAGGTTCATGGTCATGACGAATGCACCGATGATCGATCTTCGCGACACGACAAAGAAGTACGACGACGGCCCGCCCGCACTGGCCGGCGTCACCTTGTCCGTGGCGGCTGGTGAGTGCGTGGCGATCCTCGGCCATTCCGGCAGTGGCAAGTCCACGCTGCTGAACCTGATCGCGGGTCTGGACAAGCCTTCCAGTGGCACCGTGACCGTCGACGGCACCCGCGTCGACCAGCTCGGCGAGGCCGGTTCGGCGAAGTACCGCCGGGCCTCCATCGGCATGATCTTCCAGTTCTTCAACCTGCTGGACGACCTGACCGTGTTGGACAACGTCATGGTTCCGGCGCAGCTGGCCGGGATGGGCAAGGGCGAAGCGAAGCGGCGGGCCGTCGAGCTGCTCGACTCGCTGGGCATCGACCGGCATGTCAAGGCCTACCCGCAGCGGCTGTCCGGCGGGGAACGGCAGCGGGTGGCGGTGGCCAGGGCCCTGATGAACGAGCCGGCGCTGCTGCTGGCCGACGAGCCGACCGGCGCTCTGGACTCGAGCTCGGCCGAGGACGTGCGCGAGCTGCTGCTGGACCTGAACAGCGACGGCCAGACCATCCTGCTGGTCACCCACGACGTGCAGCTGGCCGCGAGCACCGCGCGCCGCACGATCGAGTTGGTGGACGGCGCGGTCGAGCGGGACGTCGTCAACGACGGCAGCGGTGTCGGCCTGGCCGCCCGCACACCGCTGATTCGTCCGGCGGGAGAGGTCCGATGACACTGCGCAAGCCGCCGATGCCCCGGCGCGTCTTCGAGGTCGGTTTCCGGGCCGTGGCCCGCCTGCTGCCGGCGGTGAGCCGGTGAGCGCCTTGGGCAAGGTCGTACGCTCGGGCGTGGGCCGGCGTCGGGTCCAGTCCCTCGTCATGGCCCTGACGACGTTCGCCGCGGTGACGTCCTCAGTGCTCTCCCTCGGTCTGCTGACTGTCGTGCAGGCCCCGTTCGAGCACGCTTTCCGTGCGCGGAACGGGGCGCACCTGGCGGTCCAGTTCGACGGCTCGAAGGTCACGGCCGCGCAGGCCGCCGCCACCGCGCACGCCGCCGGCGTCACCGAGGCGGCCGGGCCGTACCCGGTCGCCGCCGCCCTGGACACGACGATCGGCACGGACTGCTCCAAGACGGATCGGGCCGGTCACGACAACGGTCCGATCACCGTCACCACCCGGCCCGACCTGGGCAGCACCTCCGGGATGGACCAGCTGGCGCTGACCCAGGGGCGCTGGCCGACGAGCCCGGACGAGATCGCCCTGCCGTGGCAGCACTATGCCGCCGACTGCTTCGGCGATTCGGTGGTGTTCTCCTCCCTGCCGGGCAAGCCGTCGTTCAAGGTCGTCGGCTTCGCCGGCTCGGTGACCGACAGCGCGACCGGCTTCGCCACCGCCGACGGTTTCGCGCGGCTCACCGCCGCCGGTGCCGAGTCCGACGAGCAGATGCTCTACCGGTTCGCCAAGGCCGGGACCGCCGCGGACATCGCCACCGACAAGCAGGCGGTGGCCGCCGCCGCGCCGGCCGGCGCGGTCGAGGCCGGACAGTCGTACCTGACCGCGGAGCAGCAGGCGACCGGCAACGCCAAGGCCTACGTGCCGTTCCTGATCGCCTTCGGGATCCTCGGGCTGTTCATGTCGGTGCTGATCATCTCGATCGTGGTCAGCGGGGCCGTGGCCTCGGGAATCCGGCGCATCGGGATTCTGAAGTCGTTGGGCTTCACCCCTTCGCAGGTGGCCCGCGCCTACACCGCGCAGGCCGTGATCCCGGCGACACTCGGCCTGGTGCTCGGCACGGTTTTCGGCAACCTCCTGGCCGTGCCGATCCTGGACGGGGCCACCAAGCAGCTCGGCGCGGCCAGTGCCACGATCCCGTTGTGGGTCAGCGCCGTGGTGCCGCTGGGCACCCTGCTGATCGTCGGCGTCACGGCTTTGATCCCGGCACTGCGGGCCGGCCGGATGCCGACGGTGCGGGCCCTGGTGGTCGGCCGCGCCCCCAGAGCCGGGGGCGGTCGGGTGGCGCAGCGTCTGGCTTCGCGGCTGCCGCTGCCCCGGGCCGTGTCGTTGGGGCTGGCCCAGCCGTTCGCCCGGCCGGCCCGGGTCGTACTGGTCGGTGCGGCGGTACTGTTCGGCGTCGTGAGCGTCACGTTCGCGGTGGGGCTGGAGTCCGGGTTCAACAAGTACCTGGACACCAGCACCTCGGGCTTCAACGTCGCGTCGAAGTTCGTGATGCCCACAGCCGACGTGGGCGTGCCCTGGGGTCGCTACGGCCCCAACGACCCGCGCACCCCGCACCTGGACGCCGCCGAGGTGGCCGCCGCGCTCGCCGAGATCCCGGGCACGAAGACCGCGTTCGGCTGGGGCGACAGCGGCGCGACCATGGTCGGCGCCCCGGCCGGCGGCGAACCGCCGAGGGTGTTCACGGTCACCGGCGACTTCTCCTGGACGCACCTGGAGCTGCTGTCCGGCCGCTGGTACTCGGCGCTGGGTGAGGCGGTGGTCGGCGACAAGCTGGCCTCGGCGGCGGGGATCCACGTCGGTGACGACGTCGCCGTGGTGCAGCAGAACAGGCAACTGTCGCTGAAGGTCGTCGGCATCAACTTCGACACCAACCAGGGCGACTACACGGTCATGACGGATGCGGCCACCTTCACCGCCGCCGGCCTGACCCCGCACATCGACCTGTTCAACGTGGAGCTGGCCGACAACGTCAGCGGATCGGACTGGTCCACCTCGGCCGCCGCCGCGCTGACCTCGCTGAACGCCTCGGTCCAGCCGAACTCGGGCGGGGGCAAGAACATCATAGTGATCACCATGGGCGCTCTGGTGGCCACGCTCACGCTGATGATGATCGCGGTCGCCGCGCTCGGGGTGCTGAGCACGGTGGTGCAGGACACCCGGGAACGGGTTCATGACCTGGGGATCCTCAAGGCCCTCGGGATGACGCCCAAGCAGACCGTCGCGATGGTGCTGACCTCGGTGTCCCTCACCGGCCTGATCGCCGGGCTGATCGGGGTCCCGCTCGGGGTCGCGGTGGAGAAGGCGACGCTGACCCCGATGGGGAACGCGATCGGCCGGCACCTGCCGCCGAGCGTGTCCCACGTCTACACCGCCGGGCTGCTCATCCCCCTGCTGGCCGGCGGGATCGTGATCGCCCTGCTCGGCGCACTGCTGCCGGCCGGCTGGGCGGCCCGGTCGCGGACCGCCACCGCGCTGCGGACCGAGTAGGACCGAGGGCGTGGCGCCCTACGGATGCAGGCCCCGTCCAGGGCACCGCTGCCCTGTCGGGACGGTGGAGGCGCCGCCCCGCAGGATTCCCCGGGTCGTGATCCTCCCGGCGAAGCCGAGGACACCGACGGCCCTCCTCGCTGGACCCCGCCCGGTGAACGCCCCGGCGTCGTACCTCGGAGCCCGGACGGGCGGGCCCGGCGCCAAGGCGTTCACCGGGCGTAGTCGACCTCGGGGAAGCCGGGGGAGGGACCGTCGAGCAGTCGCCCCCGGTCGCGGAGGTGGAGGTCGAAGAAGGCTCGCGGGTAGGCGCGTTGGAAGGCCTGTGCCCGGTGCTCGGGAATCGTCCCGACCTCTTCCTCCAGATCGGCCGGTGACTTGCCCAGGAGAGGGGCGATCAGCGGCAGGATCAGCACGTCGTCGCCGAACGACTGGTGCGCGGCTCCCCGTACGGTCAGGTGCAGGCGCCAGCCGCGCAGATGCGACCAGAACGCGCGCAGGGCGGGGTTGTTCTCCATGCTGCCCTTGCCGGGGGTGTCCACGACCAGGAACGGACGGTCGAGGCCGGCGTCCACCACCGGGCCCGCCGCGCCTCCGTCCAGGCTCATGCCCGCCGTGATCCGCCCGTCGGTGAGCATCGTCGCGGCGGTGGTGGCGCCGCCCAGGGAGTGGCCGAGCATCCCGACGCGCCGCAGGTCGAGCGCCCCGTGCAGGCCGGTGGGCAGCGGGGTGCGGCAGACGCCGGGGTGGCCACCCGAGCGGAGGACGGCGAGCCGGTCCAGGACGAAGCGGATGTCGTCGGTACGGACCGCGAGGGCCTTGGCGTAGTCGTTGATCCCGCCCAGCGGATTCGTCTCGACGCGTCCACCGGGGAAGGCGACCGCCGCCGCGTCGTAGGTGTGGTCGACGGTGACGACCAGGAAGCCGTGACTGGCGAGGTCTTCCACGATGCCGGTGCCGAACGACCGTGACGCGTCGGCGCCGGGGGAGTAGAGCACGACGGGCAGGGGGCCCGGTGGGCCGCCGACGGGAGCGCCCTCGTGGCCGTGGGTGGCTCCCAGTCGTATCCGGCCGGGAGGCAGGCCGAGGAGGCTCAGGTACCGGTCGGCCGCTGCCGGAGGCATCCAGGGGACGGTGGGGCGGTCCGCGCGGCCGCGGGCGGGGTACCAGAGGCTGATCATCAGCTCACGGCAGGGGCGGGAG
>NZ_JBIVVI010000298.1:0-8214 GCF_044757675.1 Kitasatospora sp. NPDC091257 | reverse complement strand
GGGGGAGCCCGCACCGGCTCCCCCCGGGCCGCCGGTCCCGCTACTCGCGCGCCGCCGAGGTGGAGCTCATGTCCGCGTAGCGGTTCCCCGCCACCCGGCCGGCCACCGGCTCCAGCAGCGCCAGCTCCTCGGCGGTCAGCCGCAGCGTCGCCGCCGCGGTGTTCTCGGCGAGCCGGCCGCGCCTGCGGGTGCCCGGGATCGGCACGACGGCCAGCCCGTGCACCTCGGCCCGCTGGTGCACCCAGGCCAGTGCGACCTGGGCGAGCGTCACGCCGCGGGCCGCCGCGATCTTCCGCAGCGGGTCCAGCAGTTCGCCGTTGGCGGCCGCGTTGTCGCCGGTGTAGCGCGGGTGGGAACGGCGGTAGTCGTCCACCGAGAGCTCCTTGGCGTCCTGGAAGGCGCCGGTCAGGAAGCCCCGCCCGAGCGGCGAGTACGGCACGAAGGCGACGCCCAGCTCCGCCGCGGCCGGGACCGCCGTGCGCTCGACGTCGCGGGCGAACACCGACCACTCGGACTGGAGCGCGGCGATCGGGTGGATCGCGTGCGCCTCGCGCAGCTCCGCCCCGGTCACCTCGGACAGGCCGAGGTGGCGCACCTTGCCGGCCCGCACCAGCTCGGCCATGGCACCGACCGAGTCGGCCAGCGGCACGGCCGGGTCGCGGCGGTGCATGTAGTACAGGTCGATCACGTCCGTGCCGAGGCGGCGCAGCGAGGCGTCCACCGCGGTCCGGATGTACGCCGGGTCGTTGCTGATGCCGCGGACCGCGCCGTCCTCCTCGGAGCGCACGATGGAGAACTTGGTGGCGAGCACCACCTGGTCCCGGTTGGCCCGGACGAAGGGGCCGATCAGCTCCTCGTTGCGGCCGGAGCCGTACATGTCGGCGGTGTCGAAGAGGGTGACACCGGTCGCCAGCGCGGCGTCCAGGGTGGCCAGCGCCTCGCCGGTGTCGGTGGGGCCGTAGAACTCGCTCATGCCCATGCAGCCGAGGCCCTGGACGCCCACCAGCGGGCCGCCGGTGCCGAGTTCGACGGCGGGAAGGACGGTCTGAGTCATGCGCTCTGCTCTTCCTCTCCTTGGATGTTCTGGCACTTGGCCGGGATTCCGGCGCCACCGGCGACCTTCCCGGCATAGAGATCGATCTTGTAGTCGAGGACGGCGAGGGTGGCCCGGAGGTCCACGATCCGCTGTCGGACCTCCTCGCGCTGGGCCTCCAGGAGCAGCCGCCGCTCCCCGTAGGTCTGCTCGCCCTGGCGGGCCATGTCCACGTACTTGAGCATGTCCGCCACCGACATGCCGGTCAGCCGCAGCCGGCCCAGGAAGGCCAGCCGGTGCAGATCGGCGTCGGAGTAGCGGCGCTGGCCGCCCGCCGCCCGGTCGACCGGGTCCAGCAGACCGATCCGCTCGTACCAGCGCAGGGTGTGGGTGGTCAGCCCGCTCGCCGCGGCGACCTCGCTGATGGTGTGCCTCGGCCTCGGGTCCGGATCCCCGACGGGGCGGCTGAACACCTCGGAGCAGCTGCGCAGGTCGATCTCGATGCGTGCGGGTGCGGCCATCGCTCGTTTCCCCCTGTCCTGTACGACGTGAACGACGCTACCGAGTTGGAGTGCACTCCAAGCAAGCCCGACACCCGGGTGGCTCCACCACCACCTTCTCCGCGGAATTTCCCGGCGACTACAGTCGGATCCCATGGAGAGCTTGCGGATGATCGAGAACTGGCCGGTGCCCCATGCCGCGGCGGCGGTGGTCCGGGGGGCGGACGGCGCGGTCCTGGGCGCGCACGGGCCGCAGCAGCACCTGTTCCCGCTCGCCTCGGTGACCAAGCTGCTCACCTCGTACGCGGCGCTGGTCGCCGTCGAGGAGGGCGTGTTCGAGCTGGACGAGCCGGCCGGTCCGGCCGGCTCGACCGTCCGCCACCTGCTCGCGCACACCTCCGGACTGGGCTTCGACGAGCACCGGGTGTTCGCCGAGCCCGGCAACCGCCGGCTCTACTCCAACGCGGGCTTCGACGTGCTGGCCCGGACGCTGTCCGAGGCCGCCGGGATCGAGTTCTCCCGCTACGCCGCCGAGGCGGTGTTCGAGCCGCTGGGCATGACGGACACCCTGATCAACACCGCGCACAAGTCCCCGGCCGGCGCCGGCGGCCTGTCCACCGTCGCCGACCTCGCCCGGTTCGCCGCCGAGCTGCAGGCACCCAAGCTGCTGGACCCGTCCACGCTCCGGCAGGCCACCCGCGAGGTCGCCTTCCCCGGCGCCGGCGGCGTGCTGCCCGGCTACGGCCACCAGCGCCCGAACGACTGGGGCCTCGGCTTCGAGATCCGCGACGGCAAGAGCCCGCACTGGACCGGCGCCGCCAACTCCCCCGGAACCTTCGGGCACTTCGGCCAGTCCGGCACCTTCCTGTGGGTCGACCCGCGGGCCGGCGCCGCCTGCGTCGCGCTCACCGACCGGGACTTCGGGCCGTGGGCGGTCGAGGCCTGGCCGGCCTTCTCCGACGCGGTGCTCGAAGAACTCCCGAAGCGCTGAGCCGCTAACCGTAGGAGACCGGCGAGTGCATCTCCCAGAGCAGGAGTTCGGCGCCGGTCTCCCCCGCCGCCGGGTCGGCGAAGGCCTCGCCGGTGATCCGCACGCTGTCGCCCGGAACCATCGAGCGGCCGCCGCCCTTGGGCCCCGGGACGGTCCGGTAGCCCAGCGAGCCGGCGGTCAGGTGGGCGTACCGCCAGGGCGCCCCGGGCAGTAGCGGCAGCGGCTGCCACGGCCCGGCGGTGGCCAGCCAGAGCGCGGCGTCGCCGCGGCGCAGCCGCAGGGCGTCCGTCCCGGCGTCGCGCTCCAGCCCGGAGGCGAGCAGCGTCAACCCGCCGTCCGCCGGTTCCACCTTGCGCAGGCCGTAGGCGGGGGGCGCGTCGAACTCGTCCGGCTGGAGCCACATCTGGACGAAGCGGACCGGCCCGGTGGCGCCGCCGACGTTGCGCTCGGTGTGGCTGACCCCGGAACCGGCGCTGAGGTGCTGGACCATCCCGGGTCGGACCACCCCGCTGTGGCCGTAAGAATCGCGGTGGGCGAGCGCGCCCTCCAGCACCCAGGTGAGGATCTCGGTGTCGCGGTGCTTGTGCTCCTCGAATCCGGCGCCGGGGGCGAGGAGTTCCTCGTTGCACGCGAGCAGCGCCCCGAAGTGGGTGTTCTTCGGGTCGTAGTGGCCGGAGAAGGAGAACGCGTGCCTGGTCTCGACGCCCTCGGCCGGGACGGAGCGGTAGCGCTCGGCGGTGCGGCGCAGGTCGGCACGGCGCGCAGGCAGTGGGCCGACGTGACGACGGTGCTGCGGTTCGCGCCGGCGACGACCGTCGCGGTGCAACTGCCGTCGTAGCCGTCGGAGAAGGTGAAGAAGAGCCGGCCGACGCTGCGGGTCACCGCTCCGCCGTGGGTCCACACGGCCCCGGGGTCCGGGGTGTCCGCGGGCAGCGGCCGCGGGTCGTCGGGTGTGTTGTCGTCCTCGGGTACGGGCGTGATCTCGGGGACCATGGCCCCCGCCAGCTTCATCCGGGCGGGGGTCCAGTAGGCGTCGACCAGGTCGCGCTCCGGTGCGGTGGTGGCGCCGGCGTGCGTCGTGACGGTCTCCCGATCCGCGGCGAGGGCGGCGTTCGGCAGCAGCACCGCCGCCGTGGTCGCGCTCAGCAGGAGGGCGCCCACGGCGGCGAGCCTGCGGGGCAGTACGCGGCCGGTGGTCGGTGTTCCGGGTGTCTTCGGCATGCACGGCACCGTAGGCGCGGGACGTCAGGCTCCCGTGTGGATCGGGTCTCGGTCGGCCGTCGAAACGATCAGGTTCCGGTAACGGCGTCTCGGTCCTGTACCGGTGGCCGACGACCGGGCCGGACGGCCGTCAGGGCCGGTAGGAGGGCAGGCCCTTGACGGTGGAGACCTGGGTCGGCGCGGCCGAGCCGTCGGCGGGCAGGGTGCTGATGCCGTCCGGGGTGCGGACCGCGATGGTCCTGCCGTCGGGGGACCAGGCGGGCTGGGTGTAGTCGGTGGTGGCCGACGGGGTGAGGTCCTTCTCGGCCTTCTGGTCGATCTGGGTGGAGCGGGTGAACAGGTGGTCGTGCCCGTTCACCGAGCGGACGAAGACGAGGTGCTCGCCGTCCGGGGCGAGGGCCGGCTGCGAGCCCTTGCCCAGGTCCCGGGTCGCCGGGCGGATGTAGTCGTCGTACAGGTACACCTCGTTGGTCGGGGTGTTGGCGTAGACGATCTCGCCCCGGTGGCCGCCCGCGTTGGCCCAGGTGTTGCCGGTCTGCGGCGGCTGCGGCACCGGATCGCCGCCGCCCTCGGAGATGTGCGGGGTGAGCACCTCGGGGGTGGCGCCGGGGGACTTGCTGGGGACCTTCTCCAGCCGCAGCGTGCCGCCCTTGTCGGAGGTGAGGACGATCGCGGCGAACCGATCCAGCGCCTCGCCGCCGGCGGTGACGCTCGGGTCGGCGGTGGCGTGCTGCCAGGTGGGGTGGGACCAGGTCTCGCCGCCGGGGTTCTTGGCGAGGACGACCTTGCCGGTGCCGTCCGGGTTGGCGGTCATCAGGTCGCCGTCGCCGTTGACGAAGGCGGCCTTCGTTCCGTCGGGGGACCAGGCCAGGTCGCGGACGACGGTGCCGAAGTCGACGGTGGTGCCGTTCAGTGCGACGGTCGCCGTGCCGGTGGAGATGGTCAGGTGGTTGGCGGCCGAGGTGCCGTTGACCTCCTTGCCGCCGCCGGGCGCGGCGCTGCCGGAGGGGGCGGAGGGGCCGTTCCCGGCCGTTCCCGGCGACGCCGCCCCGGGGGTGGAGCCGGTCGGTGCGGCGCCGCCGGTCGGAGCGGCGGTGGGGGCGGAGTCGCCGTTCTCGGGGCCGCAGGCGGAGACCAGGACGGCGCCGACGCCGACCATCAGGGCGATCGCCGCGGTGGTGCCGAACCGGTTTCGCACGGAACTGTTGCGCACGGACATCTTCCTGGTCCCCCTTGTGTGCTGTTCGCCTTCGACCAGGAGCCTCGCAGTGCGAGGTCAGCGGCGGATGCGTGCCGTGTCACAGCCGTGGAACAGCGGGGGGAGCGCCGTGGCCCCGTGGCGGGGGCGGTTCAGAGGCCGAGTTCGGTGAGGCCCGGGTGGTCGTCCGGCCGGCGGCCGAGCGGCCAGTGGAACAGGCGCTCCTCGGCGGTGATCGGCAGGTCGTTGATGGAGGCGTGCCGGCGGGCCATCAGGCCGTCGCGGTCGAACTCCCAGTTCTCGTTGCCGTAGGAGCGGTACCAGCGGCCGTCGCCGTCGTGCCACTCGTAGGCGAAGCGGACCGCGATGCGGTCGCCGTCGTACGCCCAGAGTTCCTTGATCAGGCGGTAGTCGAGCTCGCGCTGCCACTTGCGGGTGAGGAAGTCGGCGATCCGCTCGCGGCCGGCGAGGAACTCGGAGCGGTTGCGCCAGCGGCTGTCCGGGGTGTAGGCGAGGGCGACCCGCCGGGGGTCGCGGGTGTTCCAGGCGTCCTCGGCGGCCCGGACCTTACGGCGGGCGGTCTCCTCGGTGAACGGGGGCAGGGGCGGGCGCTGCTCGGTGCCGGTCTCGGGCATGGATGCTCCTCGGAATGGGCGTTCCGCTGGTGAGAACGATCGTTCTCACTCTGGTGGCTACGATAGGAGAATCATCGTTCTCACGCAAAGGGCACGGCAGATGGAGCAGGAAGACCCGCGGACCCGGATCCTCGACGCGGCCGAGGAGCTGTTCTACGGGCAGGGCATCCAGGCGGTCGGCATGGACGCCGTCCGGGCCGCCTCCGGCATGACCATGCGCCGCGTCTACCAGCACTTCCCGTCCAAGGGCGAGCTCGTCGAGGCCTACCTGCTGCGCCGCGACGGCCGTTGGCGGGCGAGCCTCGCCGAGTACGTCTCGCGCACCGGCGGCGACCCGCGGGAGCAGCTGCTCGCGGTCTACGACTGGCTCGGCCGGTGGTTCGCCGAACCCGGTTTCCGGGGCTGCGCCTTCGTCAACTCGCTCGGCGAACTGGGCGCCGTCAGCCCCGCGGTGGTGGCCGCCGCCCGGCACCACAAGGCGGAGTTCGGGAGCTACCTCGCGGGCCTGGCCCGGGCCGCCGGAGCCCCGCCCGCCACGGCCGTCCACCTGACCCTGCTGGCCGAGGGGGCGATCACCAGCGCCGCCGTCCACGGCGATCCGACGGCCGCCGCCGACGCGAGGGAGGCCGCCCGGCTGCTGCTGGCCGCGACGCCGGGGCGGTAGTCGGGGGAGGGAGCCGGGGGCGGGGGCGAGCGCACCCCGTCGCCCGTGGCGACCGCCGGCGTACAGGCCGTCGTTGCCCGTCGGCCTCGGGCGGTGCCGGGCGGCAGCGGGTGGTGCCGAGGGTGTCGGCGGTGCCGGCGGTGCGGAGGGGACGCCATGAGGGGCGACCGTTCCCGGCCGAACCGCACCGGGCGAGTGCTTTTCGCCCGAACGCGCGTTTATCGCCCATTGATCGCCACCGCCTAGCCTCGGGCGCATGGACGAGAGAGCGGCCGAGCGGCCGGGGGCGTCGCCCGAGGGGCGGATGACGGAGCAGGACACCGAGCGGTTCCGGCGGTTGCTGGCGCGGCTGGAGGACTCGCTGGTGGTGGACCGGAAGGCGGCGGGGCGCGATGTCTGAGTGCGCCGAGCCGCCCGAGTGCGCCGGGCCGGGTCCGGTGGCGGTGCTGCCGGTGGCCGTCCTGCCGCTCTGGCGGCGCGGGGAGGCCGGGCAGGAGCGGAACGCGGACCGGCCCGGGGTGCTGCGGGGGCACCCCGGGCCGGTGGTGGGCGGTCGGGAGCGGGAGGGCGGCGCCGACCGGAGGGACTGACCGGTCAGCTGCAGCCGCAGTCGCACGAGCAGCAGTCGCACCCGTCGCAGCAACCCCCGTCGCAGCACTGGCAGCAGTCGCCGCAGCCGCTGCAGTCACCGCACTCGCAGTCGTTCCGCACGCAGAAGCCCTCGCGGCGCTCGCGGCTGAACGGGTCCTCGTGGTCGCAGCAGAGCAGCTGGCAGGTGCAGGCCATCAGTGCCCACATCGCGCACCCGGCGAGCAGGTTGCGGGGGTTCGGCGGCTTCTGGCCGGGCGGGGTGAAGCCCGGGCCCTGCGGCACCCACGGCGGGATCGGCGCCTGCCCGGGCGGCGTCTGCTGCGGCGGCGCCTGGTGCGGGTGGTCGCCGGTGGCGGCGCCCGCCGCGTCCGGGCGGCGGCAGGCCGCCCCGTGCCGGGCCGGTCCGAAGACCCGCTCCACCGCCCGCTCGGTCTCGTGCGCGAGCAGTACGTGCACGAGGGTGCGGTCGGCGAGTTCGACCTCGCGCAGCGCGAGCCGGATGCCGTGGACGGCGTCGCGGCAGAGCCGTTCGGCCTCGGCGTGGTCGGTGCCGGTGGCGGTCAGCGGGTTCCAGGCGCCCGAGGCCGCGTCGGCGGCCTGGTCCTCGGCGGCGTCGAGGAGGTGGGCGAGCCGGCCGAACAGCCGTCCGGCCTCGGCGAGCGGGGCGGCGTTGCCGGGGCGCCCGGCGATCACGGCGGTGTGCGCGAAGGCGGCCGAGGTGGCGGTCTCGGTGGGCTCGGTGACCAGCAGGACGGACCCGCCGGGCCGCAGTGAGCGCTCCAACTCGCCCTGCCGGGAGGCCGCGTCGAGCAGCACCGCGGTGTCGAAGCCGACCGTGGAGGCGCTGCCCGCGCTCTGCCGGTCCCAGCGCCGGGTGACGGCACGGGCTCCGGCCGCGACCGGGCGGCGGGCGAAGACGCCGTCGCGGTCCTCGACGTGGTCGCGGATCTTGACCGAGGCGAGTGCCAGCGAGACGGCGGCGGCGAGCCGGGCGCCCTCGCCCTTGGCGACGGAGGCGGTCCGCATGCCGCGCAGCGGGCAGGGCCCGGCGGTGCGGCGCCAGGAGGAGTCCTCCCGGGCGGCCTGGGCCTCGACCAGCACGGAGATGATCAGACCGTCGTAGTTGGTCGCCGTTCGCGCCAGCTGCCCGTGGTCGTCCCGCAGCGCGAGGCAGAGCCCGCACAGGTGGGCCATCCAGGACGTCTGCAGGCGCTCCGACAATCGGTGCCTGCACGGTCTGATGATGCCGAACACGCTGGTCCCCCTTGCTTCACGGGCCGCCGACCGGCCACGATCCGCCGCACATCATATGATCGGCGCCCCGTTCGGGCCGAGGCCCCGTCAAGCCCCGGAGACCGGGCGGAGGTGACGGACGCACCTC
>NZ_JBIVVI010000297.1:0-8219 GCF_044757675.1 Kitasatospora sp. NPDC091257 | reverse complement strand
CCCCCGGGAGGTTCCGGGGCCGCGACCCCGGGAGAGCGCGACGATCACCGTCCCACCCTCAGGAGGTTTGCCGCATGGCACCCAGCAGCAAGCGCCCCCGCTCCGGCGCGTCCGCAGCGACCGACACCGCCGCTGCGCAGGAGCCCGCCCCGCACGTCCGGGTGGCGGTGATCGGCTCCGGCTTCGGCGGCCTCGGCGCCGCGGTCCGACTGCGTCGCGCCGGGATCACCGACTTCGTGGTGCTGGAACGGGCGGACTCCGTCGGCGGCACCTGGCGGGACAACAGCTACCCCGGCTGCGCCTGCGACGTTCCCTCGCACCTCTACTCCTTCTCCTTCGCGCCCAACCCCGACTGGCCGCGCAGCTTCTCCGGCCAGCCGGACATCCGCGCCTACCTGGAAAAGGTCGCCACCGTCTTCGGTCTCCGCCCCCACCTGCGCTTCAACACCGAAGTACTGGAAGCCCGCTGGGAGAGCGAGCAGACCCGCTGGCGGATCACCACCTCGGCCGGCCAGTGGACCGCCGACGCCGTCGTCTCCGCCGCCGGACCGCTCGCCGACCCGCAGATCCCCGACCTGCCCGGACTGAGCGGCTTCCCCGGCAAGGTCTTCCACTCCTCCCGCTGGGACCACGACTTCGACCTGACCGGCAAGCGCGTGGCGATGGTCGGCACCGGCGCCTCCGCCGCCCAGATCATCCCGTCGATCCAGCCCGGGGTCGGCAAGCTGACGGTCTTCCAGCGCACCCCGGCGTGGGTGCTTCCCCGTCGCGACCGCGAGATCACCCAGCTGGAGAGGTGGCTGCACGGCCGCCTGCCGGTCACCACGAAGATCCGCCGCGGCACGCTCTTCGCCCTCCGGGAGATCCAGGTCGACGCCTTCGTGCGCCGCCCCGGGCTGCTGCGCCTGGTCCAGCGGCTCGCCGAGCGGCACATCGCCCAGGGCGTCCGCGACCCGGAGCTGCGCGCCAGGCTCACCCCGGACTACCGGATCGGCTGCAAGCGCATCCTGCTCAGCAACACCTACTACCCGGCCCTCGCGGCGGCCAACACCGAGGTCGTCTCCTCCGGCCTGCGCGAACTGCGCGGCTCCACCCTGGTCGCGGCCGACGGCAGCGAGCACGAAGTGGACGCCATCGTCTTCGGCACCGGCTTCCACGTCACCGACATGCCCATCGGCGCCCGGGTGTTCGGCGCCAATGGCACCAGCCTGGCCGAGGAGTGGAAGGACGGCATGGAGGCGCTGCGCGGCTCGACCGTGCACGGCTTCCCGAACCTCTTCTTCGTCATCGGGCCCAACACCGGCCTCGGCAACAGCTCGATGATCCTCATGATCGAGTCCCAACTGAACTACATGATCGACGCGTTGACCACGCTCGGCTCGATCGGTGCCGCCGCGATGCAGCCCACCGCGCGCGCCCAGCGGCAGTGGAACCTCGAACTCCAGCACCGGATGGACCGCACCGTCTGGACCACCGGCGGCTGCCTCAGCTGGTACCTCGACCCGAACGGCAAGAACACCGTGCTCTGGCCCGGCTCCACCACCTCGTTCCGCCGGGCCACCCGCAAGGTCGACCTCGGCGAGTACGAGCTGATCATGCGCGCCGCACCGGCCGCCACCCGCACCACCGCCCAGGAGGTCTCCGCGTGAGCGCCCGGCTGCCCGAGGACTACGAACCGCCGCGTCCGGTGGAGGAGTTGAGCGTCCGGTCGGCGGACGGCATCCGGCTGCACGTCGAGGTGCACGGCCGGCCCGGAGCGCCCACCGTGGTGCTCGCCCACGGCTGGACCTGCTCCACCGCCTTCTGGGCCCCGGTGATCCGCCGGCTGTCCGACCGCTACCGGGTGGTGGCCTACGACCAGCGCGGCCACGGGAACAGCGAGATCCCGCCGAGCCGGGCCCGCTACTCGACCCGGGCGCTGGCCGAGGACCTGTCCGCCGTACTCGCGCGGACCGTTCCGGCGGGCGAGCGGGCCGTGCTCGCCGGGCACAGCATGGGCGGGATGACCATCATGGCCGCTGGCGGCCGCCCCGAGGTCGCCGACCGCACCGCGGCGGCCGTCCTGATCTCCACCGGGCCGGGCGACCTCGTGGCGGAACTCACCGTCCTGCCACCGGCCGTACGACCCCGGGGCCTGCGGCGCTTCCTGCACCGGCAGCTGCTGCGCTCCCGGATGCCGCTCGGGCCGGTCTCGCCGGTCAGCCGGGTGGCGCTCAAGTACGCCACCATGGGGCCCGGTTCGTCCGCCGGCCAGGTCGAGGCGACGGCCCGGATCGTGCACGCCTGCCCGACCGCCGTCCGCGCCAACTGGGCCGCGGTGCTGGACCGGCTGGACGTCCACGCCGGGCTCGCCCGGCTCGCCGCGCCCACGGCGGTGGTGGTCGGCACCGGCGACCGGCTGACCCCGCCGGTGCACGCCCACCGGATCGTCGCCGAACTCCAGGACGCGCAGGGGCTGTTGCTGCTGCCCGGGGTCGGCCACATGTCGCCGCTGGAGCGCCCGGACGAGGTCGCCGCCGAGATCCACCGGATGGCCGCCGCGTACCTGGCGTCCGCGCCGGCCGGTGCTGCTTCGGCCGGTGCTGCTTCGGCCGGTGGTGCTCCCGCCGGTGCTGCTTCCGCTTCCGTCGATGAGAGGACCGCCGTCGCATGAACGCCATCCCGCCGTTGTCCGCGCAGGTCGTCGTCGTCACCGGTGCCGCGCGCGGCGTCGGTGCGTCGCTGGCCCGCAAGCTCGCCCGGCGCGGGGCCAAGGTCGCCCTGCTGGGACTGGAGCCGGAGGAGCTGAAGGCCGCCGCCGCGCAGTGCGGGCCGTCCGCGAGCAGCTGGGAGGTGGACGTCACCGACCTCGACGCGCTGGAGGACACCGCCCGGCGGATCAAGGAGCACTACGGTCGGATCGACGCCGTCGTCGCCAATGCCGGGATCGCCATCGGCGGTCCGCTGGCCGACAGCGACCACAAGGCGTTCAGCCGGGTCATCGAGGTCAACCTGCTCGGCAGCGTGGCCACCGCGCGGGCGTTCCTGCCGGCGCTCGCCGAGAGCCGCGGCTACCTGCTCCAGATCGCCTCGCTCGCGGCGCTGACCCCTGCGCCGCTGATGAGCGCGTACTGCGCCAGCAAGTCCGGGGTGGAGGCCTTCGCCCACTCGATCCGTGCGGAGGTGGCCTACCAGGGGGTCAAGGTCGGTGTCGGGTACCTGAGTTGGACCGACACGGACATGGTGCGCGGGGCCGACCAGGATGCCGTGCTGAAGCAGATGCGCTCCCGGCTGCCGTGGCCGGCGAACAAGACGTATCCGCTGGAGCCCGCGGTGGACCGGATCGTCGCCGGGATCGCCCGCCGGTCCGCCCACGTCTACGCGCAGGCCTGGCTGCGCGGGATGCAGCCGGTCCGCTGGCTGCTGCCGTCCCTGATCGCGGTGGTCGGCTCCCGGGACGTGGCCCGGATCGCACCCCAGCTCGCCGCCACCGCGGCGAGCCGCCTGCGCGCCGTCGGCGCCGGGGGCGCGGCGGACACCGCGGCCCGGGGGCGCCGGAGCGGCGCGGGCGACTGACGGGTGAGGACTGAGGGCTGAGGGCTGAGGGCGAAGGGCCTACGGCGGACAGCTGACAGCCGACGGACGACAGCGAACAGATGACGGCTGACAGCTGACAGATTTTGAAATCTGTCAGCTGTCGTCCGTTCGCCGCTCACCCGCCCCCTCCGCGATCCCCGCCAGCGTCTCCAGCGCCCGCGCGAGCACCGGCAGCGGCGGGGACGCGAGCCCGACCCGGACGGCGGAGGGCGAGCGCCGGGGGTCGACGGCGAAGGCCGCCGCGGGCGTCACCGAGATCCCGGCACGCGCCGCCTCCGCGACGAAGGCCTCCGCCCGTCGGCCCGTCGGCAGCTCCCACCACAGGTAGTACGAGCAGGGGTCGGACCGCAGCCGTCGTCCCGTCAGCACCTCGCGGGCCAGCAGCTGCCGGGCCCTCGCGTCGGCCCGCTTCGCCGCCTCCACCGCGGCCAGCGTGCCGTCCCCGATCCAGCGCACCGCCGCCTCCAGTGCGAAACCGCTCGGCGTCCACCCGCCCGAGCGCAGCGCCCCCGCCACCCGCTCGCGCAACGCCGCCGGGACGACCGCGAACCCGGTGGTCAGCCCCGGGGCGAGCCGCTTGGAGAGGCTGTCCACGAGCACGGTGCGCTCCGGCGCGAGCGCGGCCAGCGGCGCGAGCTCGGGTCGCAGGAAGGACCAGATGGCGTCCTCGACCACCGGCAGGTCGAGCCGTCGCAGCACCGCGACGAGTGCCACCGCCCGCTCCTGCGGCAGGCTCGCGCCGAGTGGGTTCTGCAGGCGCGGCTGGACGTACACCGCGCGCAGCGGCCCGGCCCGGTGGGCGGCGGCCACGGCCTCCGGCAGCAGTCCGTGCTCGTCCACGGCCAGCGGCACCAGTACGATGCCCAGCCGATCCGCCACCGCCTTGACCACCGGATAGGTCAGCTCCTCCACGCCCAGCCGCTGCCCGGGCGGCACCAGCGCGGACAGGGCCCCGGCGATGGCCTGCCGCCCGTTGCCGGCGAACAGCAGTCGCTCCGCCCCGACCTCCCAGGAGCCGGCCGACACCAGGCCCGCGAACGCCCGCCGGGCCGCGACCGTCCCGGCCGCGCCGACCGGCCGCAAGGCGTCGCCCAGCGCGTCCGGACGCAGCAGCGGCGCCAGGGCGCCCGCCAGCAGCTCGGCCTGCCCGGGGACGGAGGGGTAGTTGAGCTCCAGGTCCACGGGGGCGGAGGCCGGCTCCGCGAGCGGCACCCGGGTGCCGTCCGGTGCGCGCCCGGCCCGGACGAACGTCCCGCGCCCGACCTCCCCGACGGTCAGCCCGCGCCGGGCCAGTTCCCGGTAGACGCGTCCGGCGGTCGAGTTGGCGATGCCCCGGCTGCGCGCGAAGGCGCGCTGGGTGGGCAGCTGCTGGCCGGGCCGCAGTCGCCCGTCCGCGATCTCGGCGGCGATCCGGTCGGCGATCAGGCGGTAGTCGTCCATCGGCGGTCGGCCTCCAGAGGTCCCTCGTTGCTCGCGGACTCGCGCGCCGGCCAAGCGCCGGTCCACGCGACGGCCCATGCGCCGGCTCACGCGGGGCCCCGGCCCACATTGCACCGAGTGCAAAGTCATCATTGCATCGACCCAATGGTCCGTCCTAGCCTCCTCGCATGGACGCGTTGACATCGGCCGTGGACGGCCGGGCCGTACTCGGGATCGCCGCCGTGGCCCTGGGCATGGTGCTGTCGCCCGGGCCCAACATGATCTACCTGGTCTCGCGCTCGATCGCGCAGGGCCGCCGCGCCGGGCTGATCTCGCTGACCGGGGTCGCGGCCGGCTTCCTGGTCTACCTGGTCGCGGTGACGGCGGGAGTGGCCGCGGTGTTCTCCGTGGTGCCCGCCCTCTACACCGTGATCAAGCTGGCCGGCGCCGGGTACCTGCTCTGGCTGGCCTGGAAGGCGGTCAAGCCGGGCGGCACGGCGGTCTTCGCCCCGCAGCAGCTGCCGCCGGACCCGCCGCGCCGGCTGTTCGCGATGGGCTTCCTGACCTGCCTGCTCAACCCCAAGATCGCCATCATGTACATCTCGCTGCTGCCCCAGTTCGTGGCCCCGGAGCGCGGCCACGTCGCGGTGCAGAGCCTGCTGCTGGGCCTGGTTCAGATCGCGATCGCGATCACCGTCAACGGCCTGATCGCGGTGAGCGCGGGCGGCATCGCCGCCTTCCTCAACCGCCGCCCCGGCTGGCTGCGGATCCAGCGCTACGCGATGGGCACCGTCCTCGCCGGCCTCGCCGTGCACATCGCCGCCGACCGCGCCAAGGCCGTGGCGGTCTGAGAGCCGAGGCCGTAGCGGTCCAGGTGCGAGATGCTAGGTGCTACGGCCGGTGGCGGTCCGCAGCACCTCGTACCCCGCCTGGACGAAGCGTCCGCCGCGCTTCGGGCCGGTGTTGGCGAGGGCCGCCACGGCGGTCGCGCCCGTCGGAGAGAACCCGACGAAGGCGGTGAACCCCCGGGTCGCGCCGGTGTGGAAGTACAGCTCGCGCCCGCCCGAGCGGCGGTGGTTCCACACCAGGCACAGCTCGTCGGGGGAGTGCGGAAGTCGCAGCCTGACCCGTTGGACCTCGGCCAGCGGCGTACCCAACTCGCCCTCCTCCAGGCCGAGATGGGCCTGGAGGTAGCGCAGCAGGTCGCTTCCGCTGGCCCGTACCGCGCCCGCGCCCGGCAGTCCGGGGATCCGCCAGGTCGGCATCGCCCGTCCACGCCGGTAGCCGGTCGCCCGGCTCGGCGAGTCCGGCGAGTCCGGCGCGCAAGTGGTGGCATCGAGTCCCAGCGGCACCAGGACCCGCTTGGCGAGCAACTCCCCGTACGGCAGTCCGCCCGTCTCGGCCAGCAGTCGCCCGAGCAGTCCGACCCCGTAGTTGGAGTACCGGTACATGCTGCCGGGCCTGCCGCGCACGGTGGTTCGGGCCAGGGCGGCTCTCAACCGGTCGTCGCCGAACGCCGCGTACGGGTTGGTCTGCCAGGTCGGCACGGCTCCGGCGAGCAGTCCGGGTGGCAACCCGGGCAGCCCCGAGGTGTGGGTGGCGAGGTGCAGCAGCCGGATCGGCTCGGCGGAGCGGACGGTCATCGGACGCCAGTCGGGCGGCAGTCGGTGTTCGACCGGGTCGTCGAGGGCGAGTTCGCCGCGCGTGGCCAGGTCGGCGAGCAGCAGCGCGGTGAACGTCTTGCTGACCGAGCCGAGTTCGAAGACGGTGTCCGGGGTGCATGCCGCCGCCCGCCCTCGCGCGAGGCGCCCGAAGCATCGCACCTCGCCCTGCCCTTCGCGCGCCACGGCCACGGTGACCGCGGTCGCGTACGGCGCGGCCGCCCGCACTGCCGCACGGACGGCCGTGTCGAGTTCGTTCATGCGGCCGCGATGTCGGCGGTGTCGGCGCCGTCCGCGCCGTCCGCGCCGCCGAGTGCCCGGGAGAGTGCGACCGTCGAGGCCACGACCGCGACCACGGCGGTGTGTTCGTGTGCGCGGATGGCCAACTCCTCGTCGTCCTCGATCGGTTCGTTGTCCCGGGGCACCAGGCCGTCCGCCCGCTGCACCGAGGCCAGGGCCTCCCAGCCGGACCGCCCGGTGATGGGTTCCCCGATGCACGAGTCGACGATCAGCAGCTCGCCGACCAGGTCCCACTCGCCGATCTCCAGCCAGATGTCGAGCCAGACCGGCAGCCAGTCGTGCAGGTAGTCCCGCATCGGTTCGGGCAGGTCCTGGGGTCGGGCGCCCCAGTCGGTGAGGTGGAAGACGGTGTGGGTGACCTGGTAGGCGGTGGACCAGGAGACGGTCCAGGGTTCGGGGAGCGCGCCGAGCCAGGTGCGGGCGGCGAGCGCGGCCCAGTCCGGCCGGTGGCTGAGTCCGATGATCCGACGCGCGTTGGCCACGGCCAGCTGTCGGCTGCCCTGGATCTCGACGGCGTGCACGGCCCGCAGCCGGCTGAGTGATTCGAGCAACTCCTCCAGTGCGGCGTGCCGGTGGCCGAGCCGGGCGAAGTGGGCGTACGTCTCCAGCGGGTCCGTGATGGTGACGTACCGCAGCTGGCGCTCGTAGAGCATGTCGCCCTCGCGCAGCTGGCCCCAGGCGGTCGTGAGGAGGTCGCGCGCGGCATGGATGTCGTGCGGTCCGGCGACCCCGTCGCGCAGCACCAGGGAGGAGGCCATCGCGACCTCGCAGAGCGGCTTGTAGATGTCGTCCGGTTCGGAGAGGTTGATGACGCTGTTGTCCGCGAACGTGCCGTAGCTGCCCTGGTACGACGTGTGCAGCCAGGACAGCGCGCGGGTGCCGAGCTGTTGGGCGATGGTGAGTGTCTGGGTGTCGGTCATGCCGGGATTCCCTCCAACAGGCGCTGGGCGACGGCGAGTTCGAGTCGCGTCCGGACGGCTCCGATGCCGACCAGGCGGGTCCGGTCCAGGACCGGTTCGACCTCGAGCCGTGGCGGGAGCCCCTCGGCGCTCGTCCAGGCGAGCCAGCGGGCGAGCCGTACGGCGGTGGTGAAGTCCCGTCGGAGCATGGAGCGGACGGTGCCGTGGGCGAGGTGCAGGGTGCCGGAGCGGGCGGCGTCGTGCACCGGACCGTCCAGTCCGGGCAGCGCGAGCACGGACAACTGCGCCATCCGTACCGACCAGGACTGCCAGCCCAGGTCGGCCGGTCCGGGCATGGGGGAGG
>NZ_JBIVVI010000296.1:0-8221 GCF_044757675.1 Kitasatospora sp. NPDC091257 | reverse complement strand
GGTCGATCCCGACCGTGCCGGGGGTCGACCCCTCCGTCGGCGGACCGGCCGCCGGCGAGGGGTCAGCCCTGGACCCACTCCTGCTGCCGCGCCAGGTCCGCCTTCACCTCGGCGAGCTGGACCGCGACCGCCGAGGGGGCCGTTCCGCCGCGCCCGTTGCGGGCGGCGATGGCGCCGTGGACGCTGAGCACCGAGCGCACCTCGGGCGTCAGGTGCTCCGAGATCGCGGCGAACTGCCCGTCCGTCAGGTCGGACAGTTCGATGCCCTCGGCCTCGCAGACCTTGACGCAGGCGCCGGCCACCTCGTGCGCGACCCGGAACGGCACGCCCTGCTTGACCAGCCACTCGGCGATGTCGGTGGCGAGCGAGAAGCCGGCCGGGGCCAGCTCCTCCAGCCGCTCCCGGTGCACGGTGAGGGTGGCCATCATCCCGGTGAACGCGGGCAGCAGCACCTCCAGCGTGTCGCAGGAGTCGAAGACCGGCTCCTTGTCCTCCTGGAGGTCCCGGTTGTAGGCGAGCGGCAGCGCCTTGAGGGTGGCCAGCAGGCCGGTCAGGTTGCCGATCAGCCGGCCGGACTTGCCGCGGGCGAGCTCGGCGATGTCCGGGTTCTTCTTCTGCGGCATGATCGAGGAGCCGGTGGAGAAGGCGTCGTGCAGCGTGATGAAGCCGAACTCCTTGGTGTTCCAGATGATCACCTCCTCCGCGATCCGGGAGAGGTTGACGCCGACCATCGCGGTCACGAAGGCGAACTCGGCGACGAAGTCGCGCGAGGCGGTGCCGTCGATGGAGTTGCCGACCGAGCCGCCCTCGAAGCCGAGCTCGGCTGCGACGGCCTGCGGGTCGAGGCCGAGCGAGGAGCCGGCCAGCGCGCCGGAGCCGTACGGCGAGACGGCGGTGCGGGCGTCCCACTGGCGCAGCCGCTCGGCGTCCCGGCCGAGGGCCTGCACGTGCGCGAGGACGTGGTGGGCGAAGAGCACCGGCTGGGCGTGCTGGAGGTGGGTGCGGCCCGGCATCGCGGTGTCCGGGTGCGCCTCGGCGAGGCCGACGAGGGCCTGCTGGAGGTCGAGCAGCAGGCTGCCGATGGTCTTCGCGTGGTCCCGCAGGTACATCCGGAACAGGGTGGCGATCTGGTCGTTGCGCGAGCGTCCGGCCCGCAGCTTGCCGCCGAGGTCGGGGCCGAGGCGCTCCAGCAGGCCGCGCTCCAGGGCGGTGTGCACGTCCTCGTCGGCGACGGTGCCGGTGAAGGTGCCCGCCCGGACGTCGGCCAGCAGCCGGTCCAGGCCGCCCAGCATGCCGGCCAGCTCCTCGTCGGAGAGCAGACCGGCCTTGTGCAGGACCCGGGCGTGGGCCTTGGAGCCGGCGATGTCGTACGGCGCGAGGCGCCAGTCGAAGTGGACCGAGGCCGAGAGCCGGGCGAGCGCCTCGGACGGGCCGTCGGCGAAGCGCGCGCCCCAGAGGCGGACGTCGGAGGGCTGCTCGGCGGTCATCGCGTGACTCCTTCATGCATGTGCAGTGGACGGCATAAGTATGCACGACGCCGTATGAAACACAAAACCCCGGCCGGAGGGTTCTCCGTCGGCCGGGGTTCGTCGGGGTCAGGCGCTGCGCGGCGCTACTGGGCCTTCGCCTGGGCGAGTTGCATCAGGTGGTCGGCGAGCGCCTGGCCGCCCGCCGGGTCACGGCTGATCAGCAGCACGGTGTCGTCGCCGGCGATGGTGCCGATGATCTCGAAGACCTCGGCCTGGTCGATCGCCGAGGCCAGGAACTGGGCGGCGCCCGGCGGGGTGCGCAGCACCACCAGATTGCCGGAGGCCGTCGCGGAGACCATGAGTTCGCCGGCCAGCCGGGCCATCCGGCCCTCACTGGCCGACTCCCCCATCGGCGCGCGCGGCGTGCGGTCGCCGCCCTCGGCCGGGACGGCGTAGATCAGCGCGCCGTCCCGGTTGCGGATCTTGACCGCGCCCAGCTCGTCCAGGTCCCGGGAGAGGGTGGCCTGGGTCACCACGAGTCCATCGTCGGCGAGCAGCTTGGCGAGCTGGCTCTGCGAACGCACGGGCTGGCGGGTGAGCAGGTCCACGATCCGCCGGTGGCGCGCGGTGCGGGTCTGCGGGACCTGCGGCGTCGGGCCGGCGGCGGACGAGCCGGAGCGGGAAGCGGTCATGTGATTATTCTCCCGGACGACGGTCAACTCGCATCGGCCGGGGCACTCTCGCGCACCGTCCGGAGGATGCCCGGCAGCGCGGCCAGGAAGGCGTCCGCCTCCTGCTCGGTCAGCACCAGCGGCGGGGCCAGCCGGACGGCGTCCGGGACGGCCGCGTTGACCAGGTAACCCGCCTCCTGCGCGGCGGCCTGGACCCGCGCCGAGACCGGCTCGGTGAGCACGATGCCGAGCAGCAGGCCCGCCCCGCGCACGTGCGAGACCAGCGGGTCGCCGAGCGCCTCGATTCCGTGCCGCAGCCGCTCGCCCAGCTTGCGGGTGTGCTCCAGCAGGCCCTCGGACTCGATGGTGTCCAGCACCGCGAGCCCGGCCGCGGCGGCCACCGGGTTGCCGCCGAAAGTAGTGCCGTGCTGGCCCGGGGTGAGCAGTTCGGCGGCCGGCCCGAAGGCGAGCACCGCGCCCATCGGCAGACCGCCGCCGAGCGCCTTGGCCAGGGTGACCACGTCCGGCTCCACGCCCTCGTACGCCTGGTGGGCGAACCAGTGGCCGGTGCGGCCGACACCGGTCTGGATCTCGTCCAGGACCAGCAGGGTGCCGGTGGCCCGGGTGATCTCGCGCGCCGCCCGCAGATAGCCCTCGGGCAGCGGGACGGCGCCGTTCTCGCCCTGGATCGGCTCCAGGAAGACGGCGGCGGTCCCGGTGGTGACGGCCGCGCGCAGCGCCTCGACGTCGCCGAACGGGACGTGGGTGACGTCGCCGGGCAGCGGCCGGAACGGGTCCTGCTTGGCGGGCTGGCCGGTGAGCGCGAGGGCGCCCATGGTGCGGCCGTGGAATGCGCCCTGGAGGGCGACCAGGTGGGTGCGGCCGGTCCGCCGGCTGATCTTGAAGGCGGCCTCGTTGGCCTCGGCGCCGGAGTTGCAGAAGAACACCCGCCCGCCCGGGCGGCCGTCCAGCTCCAGCAGCCGCTCGGCGAGGGCGATGGTGGGCTCGGCCATGAAGAGGTTGGAGACGTGGCCGAGGGTGGCGATCTGCCGGCTCACGGCCTCGACGACGGCCGGGTGGGCGGTGCCGAGGGCGTTGACGGCGATGCCGCCGAGCAGGTCGGTGTACTCCTTGCCGTCGGCGTCCCAGAGCTTGCTGCCCTCGCCGCGCACCAGCGGGATGCGGGGGGTGCCGTAGTTGTCGGTGAAGGAGTGCTGCCACCGCTGGGCGAGCTGCTCGTTGTGCGTCACGTCGGTCATGTCGGTCCCGCCGGTCATGCCAGTCCCCCGGTCACGGTCGCCTCGTCGTCCGGCACGACCATCGTGCCGATGCCCTCGTCGGTGAAGATCTCCAGCAGCAGGCTGTGCTGGACCCGGCCGTCCAGCACGCGGGCGGTGCCCACGCCGGAGCGGACGGCGCGCAGGCAGCCCTCCATCTTGGGGAGCATGCCGCTGGCCAGGTCGGGCAGCAGCTCCTCCAGCTCGCTCGCGGTGAGCTGGCTGATCACGTCGTCCGAGTTCGGCCAGTCCTTGTAGAGGCCCTCGACGTCGGTGAGGACGACGAGCATCTCGGCGCCCAGCGCGACCGCGAGGGCGGAGGCGGCGGTGTCGGCGTTGATGTTGTAGACGTGGCCGTCGGTACCGCGGGCGATCGAGGAGATGACCGGGATGCGGCCGTCGGCGATCATCGCCTTCACCGCGCCGGCCTCGATGTTGACGATGTCGCCGACCAGGCCGATGTCGACCTGCTCGCCGTCCACCACCGCGTAGCGCTTGACCGCCGTCATGGTGTGGGCGTCCTCGCCGGTCATGCCGACCGCGAACGGGCCGTGCCCGTTGAGCAGGCCGACCAGCTCGCGCTGCACCTGGCCGGCGAGCACCATCCGGACCACGTCCATGGTCTCCGGGGTGGTGACCCGCAGGCCGTTGGTGAAGCTCGACTCCAGGCCCAGCCGGTCGAGTTGGGCGCTGATCTGGGGGCCGCCACCGTGCACCACGACGGGGTGCAGACCGGCGTAGCGCAGGAAGACGACGTCCTGGGCGAAGGCGGCCTTGAGGCTCTCGTCCACCATCGCGTTGCCACCGAACTTGATCACGACGGTCTTGCCGTGGAAGCGCTCCAGCCACGGCAGCGCCTCGATCAGCGTCATGGCCTTGGGCAACGCGGTGTTGTTGCGGGCCTGTTCGCCCTTGGGTGCGATCTGCACGGGATTCCCTCGTCGATGGGGCTCCCCCCGGCCGCAGGCTGGGGGGAGGATGTCGCGGATCAGGTGTCGCGGCTCGGGGTGTCGTGGCTCAGGGTGTCGCGGACGAAGTGACGCGGATCAGGTCGAGTAGGCGCTGTTCTCGTGAACGTAGTCGGCCGTCAGGTCGTTGGTCCACAGCGTGGCGCCCGCCGTACCGGCGTTGAGGTTCGCGGTGATGACGACCTCGCGGCCCTTCATGTCCACCAGGTCGCGGTCCTCGCCCACGCCGCCGGCCCTGCAGACCCAGACGCCGTTGATGGCGACGTCCAGCTCGTTCGGGTCGAAGGCGGCGGAGGTGGTGCCGATCGCGGCCAGCACCCGGCCCCAGTTGGGGTCCTCGCCGTGGATGGCGCACTTGAGCAGGTTGTTGCGGCTGATCGTCCGGGCGACCTCGACCGCCTCGTCCTCGGTGGCGGCGCCGGTGACGTCGATCCGGATCTCCTTGCTCGCGCCCTCCGCGTCGCCGATCAGCTGGCGGGCCAGGTCGGCGCTGACCGTGCGGACGGCCTCGGCGAACTCGGCCTGCTCCGGGGTGGTGCCGGAGGCGGCGGAGGCCAGCAGCAGCACGGTGTCGTTGGTCGACATGCAGCCGTCGGAGTCGATCCGGTCGAAGGTGGTGCGGGTGGCGCCGCGCAGCGCGGCGTCCAGGGCGGCGCTGTCCAGGTCGGCGTCGGTGGTGAGGACGACCAGCATGGTGGCGAGGCTCGGGGCGAGCATGCCCGCGCCCTTGGCCATGCCGCCGACCGTCCAGCCGGCCGGGCTGGTGTACTGGGCGGTCTTGTGCACCGTGTCGGTGGTCTTGATGGCGATCGCGGCGGCCTCGCCGCCGTCCTCGCCGAGCTCGCCGGCGGCCAGGGCGACCCCGGGGAGCAGGATGTCCATCGGCAGCCGCACCCCGATCAGGCCGGTGGAGGCGACGGCGACCTCGCCCGCGCCGAGGCCCAGCTCCGCGGCGACCTTCTCCGCGGTGGCGTGGGTGTCCTGGAAGCCGAGCGGGCCGGTGCAGGCGTTGGCGCCACCGGAGTTGAGGACGACCGCGGAGACCCGGCCGCCCTTGAGGACCTGCTCGGACCAGAGCACCGGCGCGGCCTTGACCCGGTTGGCGGTGAAGACGCCGGCGGCCGCGAGCGAGGGGCCGTCGTTGACCACCAGGGCGAGGTCGGGAGTGCCGGAGGCCTTGATGCCGGCGGTCACACCGGCGGCGCGGAAGCCCTTGGCTGCGGTCACTCCGACGTTGGTGGTCGTGCTCACGGTGCGACTCCGTTCACGGGAAGGCCGAGCTCCTCGGGCAGGCCGAGGGCGATGTTCATGCTCTGCACCGCGCCGCCGGCGGTGCCCTTGACCAGGTTGTCGATCGCGCTGATCGCGATGATCCGCCCGGCGGCGGCGTCCAGGGCGACCTGGACCAGGGCGGTGTTGGCGCCGTAGACGCTGCTGGTCTGCGGCCACTGGCCCTCGGGCAGCAGGTGGACGAAGGGCTCGTCCGCGAACGCCTCGGTGTAGGCGGCGCGCAGGCTCTGCGCCGTCACCCCCGGCCGGGCCTTGGCCGAGCAGGTGGCGAGGATGCCGCGCGGCATCGGGACGAGGGTGGGGGTGAAGGAGACGGAGACCGGCTCGCCCGCGAGCGGGGTGAGGTTCTGCGCCATCTCCGGGGTGTGCCGGTGGACGCCGCCGACGCCGTACGGGCTGACGCTGCCCATCACCTCACTGCCCAGCAGGTGCGGCTTGGCGGCCTTGCCTGCGCCGGAGGTGCCGGAGGCGGCGACCACCACGGCCTCCGGCTCGGCGAGCTGCGCGGCGTAGGCGGGGAACAGCGCCAGGGAGACGGCCGTCGGGTAGCAGCCGGGCACGGCGATCCGGTTGCTGCCCTTCAACGCGGCGCGGTGGCCGGGGAGTTCGGGCAGGCCGTAGGGCCAGGTGCCGGCGTGCGCGGAGCCGTAGAACTGCTCCCAGTCGGCGGCGGCCCTGAGCCGGAAGTCGGCGCCGCAGTCGATCACCAGGACGTTCGGGCCGAGCTCCTCGGCGACGGCGGCGGACCGGCCGTGCGGCAGCGCCAGGAACACCACGTCGTGGTCGGCCAGCACCTCGGGGGTGGTGGCCTCCAGGACGCGGTCGGCGAGCGGGAGGAGGTGCGGCTGGAGCGCGCCCAGTCCGGTGCCCGCGTTCGAGCCGCCGGTAAGCGCCCCGATCTCCACCTCCGGATGGCCGAGCAGCAGGCGCAGCACCTCGCCGCCCGCGTAACCGCTCGCGCCGGCGACGGCGACTCGCAATGCCATGGCGTTCCTCCTTAGTCGTGGCATGAATATACGCGTGGCGGAAAATTCATGCAAGGAGTGCGTGCCGGACCCCGTCGGGGCGAGGCGGCCCGGTCAGCGCTTGACGGCCCGCAGCACCACGAACTTGGGGTTACCGGCGACGAGTTGGCAGTTGCCGAAGAGGCGGCGCAGCTTGACGTGGTAACCGAGGTGGCGATTGCCGACCACCCAGAGTTCCCCGCCGGGCCGCAGCGCCCGCTTGGCGCCGGTGAACATCCTCCAGGCGGTGGCGTCGGTGGTGGCCTGGTGGGAGTGGAACGGCGGGTTGTTGAGCACCAGGTCCACCGAGCCGGCGGCGACCACGTCCGGCGCCAGGGCGTCGGCGGTCAGGAACCCGGCCGGGGCGTCCGGGCCCAGGTTGGTGCGGAAGGTCTCCTCGGCGGAGGCCACCGCCTGGTGCGACTCGTCCACGAAGACCAGCTCCGCGCCGGGCCCGGCCAGCGCGGCGGCCGTACCGACCACCCCGTTGCCGCAGCCGAGGTCCACCACCCGGGCGCCGGGGGCGGGCACGGGCAGGTGGGCCAGGAAGAAGCGGGTGCCGATGTCCAGCCGGTCGGCGCAGAAGGTGCCCGCGTGGTTGACGACCGTACGGCCGGAGGCGGCGCCGATGTCCGACGGCAGCGCGTAGCGGTGCGGCCACGGGTTGGGACCGGCGTCGAGCGCCCGGTCCGGGGTGCAGAGGATCAGCCGGGCCTTGCGCACGGCCAGTGAGGTGCGGGTCGGCCCGAGGATCCGCTCGAAGAGCTGGAGCGTGGAGGTGTGGATCTCGGTGACCATGCCGGAGCCGATCACCACGGTGCCCTCGTGGAGCGCGGGGGCGAGCCGGTGCAGCTGGTCCTCCAGCAGGGCCAGGCTCTTGGGGACGCGCACCAGCAGCACGTCGATCCGCTCCGGCGGGGCGTCCCGGGTGGTGAGCAGCCGGGTCTCGTCGACGGCGGCGCCGGCCCGGGCCAGATTGGCCAGGGTGGCCTGCCGGCCGAGGTGGGAGTCGGTGATCTGGACCGGCCGGTACTCGGCCAGCGCGGTGGTCAGCGCGCCCCAGCGGTCGCCGAGGACGGCGACCGTACGGCCGGCCAGCTCCGTCGCGGCGCCGGCCGCGCTGTCGGCCTCGCCCGCCAGGTGGCGCAGCAGGTACTCGTCGGCGGCGTCCCAGGCCCGCAGCCGCTCGCGCGGGTCCACGGGGAAACGGGTGAGCTCGAAGGCGCCCCACGGGGTGGCCAAGGCGGTGTCCGGCGGGGTCGCGGCGGGCGTGGTCTGGGGATTCATCGTGTTCTCAGGCTATCCGACGGCCCCCGGGAGCGATGACGGACGGATACTGGAAGAGCCCGACCGAGAGGGGTGAGGGCGATGGAGTGGAAACTCGAAGTCGTGGTGGTCCCGGTGTCGGACGTGGACCGCTCGAAGCTCTTCTACGAGGAGCAGGCCGGGTTCACCGTCGACCACGACACCCTGCTGCGGGACGGGATCCGGGTGGTCCAGCTGACGCCCCCCGGCTCGTCCTGCTCCATCGTGGTGGGCAAG
>NZ_JBIVVI010000295.1:0-8234 GCF_044757675.1 Kitasatospora sp. NPDC091257 | reverse complement strand
CCCTGTACGTCCCTCATGCCATCCAGGCCCTGCGCACCGGCCTGGACCTGCTCGCCACCCACACCGATCCCGACGGCCGACCCCTCACCCGGCACGGGCTCGCCCTGGAGAGCACACAGCTGCGCACCGCCGTCCTGGTCAGGGTCCTCGCCCTCACCGGAACGGTCGCGGACCTGGTGGGCCGCCTTGGTTCGGCCACGTCCAGCACGTCCTTCACCGAACGCATCCGCGCCCTCGGCCGGGTCGTCGACCAGCTGGGAGTGGTGCAGCAGGAGATCCGGGCGCTCGCCGCCGACCCGGACGTTCGGCTCGGCGCCGCGGCGCTTGACACCGTACGGCCCCGCGCGCTGCTGCAGCCGGACCCGCCCCGCACCGCGGAAACCCCCGCACAGCTCGGCACCGGCGCCGCAGCCTCCGCCAAACGGCTCGCGGACATCAGCTGGCGCGCCGTACAGGCGGGCGACGACTCCTACGCGCACACGGCCTCCGCCATGGGCACCGCAGCCCACAACATCTCCACCGTCTACCAGCTGACCCGGGCCCTGTATACCCACGCCGCCGACCACGCCCCGGCCACCGTCTCCGCCCACCTCGCCTCCGTTCACGCCGCCGACACCGCCTGGGAAACAGCCGAGCACGCCTGGCAGCGCGTCGCCGCCTGCTGGGCCCCCCTACGCTCCGCCCCCGACAACACTCCCTCGGCCGTCGCCGCCGAGTCGCACGCCCTGGTCGACCGGGTGGGCCGGCTCCTCCACGCCGACCCGGCCTGGCGACTGTCCCACGGCCCCGGCGGCCCGACCCGTCAGGCCTGCGACATCGCCGCGGCCCTGCCGGTGTGGAGCGATGCCCTGCGCCAGATCTCCGCCCGCCTCCAGCACCTCGCCGAGGACCACGCGGTCCTCGCCGAACGCCTCGCCGACACCCGTCGGCTGATGATGCGAGCCGCCGGCCCCGGGCACAACCGGCTGCCGGCCCGGCCGCTGCCCGCCGATCGGCGTGCCGAGCTCGCCGAGGAGTACCGGTCCGCCGGCCGGGCGAGCGCGGCCGCCGAGACGGCCCTCACCCGGGTGGCGTCGGCGCTCGGAGCCGACCTCGCCGCCCAGCACCTCCACCACCGGCTCGCCTCCATCCCAGACGCCCAGGCCGCCGACCGCATCACCCTCAGGCGCTCAGCGGCCCGGCTCGCCGCGACCGGGCAGAACCCGCAGCCGACCCGGCGTCCAAGGCGGAGCGGCCTGGGCCTGTGAACTACTGGACCCGCCGGGCGGAATCCAAGAAAGCGACGTGGCCGACACCGGTGACGATTCCTACGAGGTGCCTCCCCGCCAGTCGGCGCCGACACCTGGACCACCGGCAAGCACTGTGTCTTCGCCGACGACCCGATCCACAGTCGGCTGCTCGCGGTCGAGCGGTGGGTCGACCTCGTATGTCCGCAGGACCACTCAGTGGCGGTTTGTGGCGACGACATTGGCGACGGCGGCATCGGGGAGCTGAAGGTCGTCCTGCGTCAGCCTCTCCGTCCCGGGCCCTGGTCAAAGCGGTCACCGGCGAACACGTTCCCTACGCCCACGCCTGATGACAGCCCGTACGATGCTGTCGAAGGCTCAGAGCTGACTCGCCGGGGCGCAGCTGGGACAGACAGCCGCTGGGGATTTGGCCCCGCACACTTGGGGCTCCGGATTCGAACTGAATGGATTGGCGCGCTCTGAGCTCAATCGCCGCAGGTCAAGAAGTGTCGGCCCCGCGCTCGCGGGGATAGCTCCCGGTCGGGGGATTGCGTCCAGCGGCGTAGGACGTCGGCCCCGCGCTCGCGGGGATAGCTCCATCGAATCCGGCGCACGCCAGAGCGACCCCCGGTCGGCCCCGCGCTCGCGGGGATAGCTCCGCGGACGGCTCCGACAGCGGTCCCCCCAGGTAGTCGGCCCCGCGCTCGCGGGGATAGCTCCTGGCACGTCCAGTCGGTCACCTCGGGCCTGAAGTCGGCCCCGCGCTCGCGGGGATAGCTCCCTGTCATTCGACTGGACGGTGCTGCACTACGAGTCGGCCCCGCGCTCGCGGGGATAGATCCGCGCGGTACTGCGACGGGATTTGGCCGGGCAGGTCGGCCCGAACGATGGCCCGCGGTGGCCTATTGGGGGCTTGCTACCCGCCGCATGGTAGCCCGCCCGGTCAACGCCACCGCGCGGCCATCAAGGCCAACTGGGCGTCCATCCTGGCCTGGCGCGGCGGGAAGTGATGCCGGGAGGGGTGCTCTACCAGGAGTGCCCCTTCCGCCGCTATGGTAGCGGTCCGTAGCGTCCTGACTACGTGCACCGGGGGAACGGTGGCCGAGACGTTCGGTAGGTTCATCTCGCTTCGTCGCTCGGAGATGGGCTGGACACAGCTGCGGCTCGCGGTGGAGCTCGACCACGGCGAGGACTGGATGTCCCAGGTCGAGCGTGATGTCCAGCGGGTCACGGACGTGCAGCTCTTACGTCGGATGGCCTCGGTGCTGGGAGTTGAGGCCGACATGTTGATGGCGCTGCCACAGCCTGCAGCAAAGAGGTTGAGATCACCGCGACGGCGAGCCAGCCCGGGTACGCTGGCGACGACTTCCGGTGCCGAGGAGGACGAAGACGTGCGACGCCGCCCGTTCCTGACCCTGGCCGTCGCCGCCCTCGGTGCCGGGCTCGCTGGCCAGCAGGCCGCGCACGCCGAGGCCTCGTCGCCGCTCGGCGGCCTGGAGGACCTGCTGCTGTACGGCCCGAATCGGCTCCCGGCTCCCCGCCGCGATCCGAGCATGGCAAGCGTCGCAGCGTCCGTGCTGGCCTCTCGGAAGGAGTTCAAGTCGGCTCGGTACGACGTCCTGGCCGAGGCCCTGCCCGGCCGGATCGCCGCGGCCGGCATGGTCGGCACGGCGGAGGAGCGCGCTCGGAACGCCGCCCAGCTGTACAACATCGCCGTCCGGCTGTGCATCAAGGTCGGCACGAACAACCTGGTGTCGATCACGTCCGACCGCGCACTGACTGCCGCCCGGCAGGCCGGTGACCCGCTGGTCGTCGCGGAGGCGCAGCGGATGGTCTCCAGTTCCTGGCGTCGCCAGGGCAGCCTGGCCAGGGCGACGGACATCGTGGTGGTCGCCGCCGAGGACTTGTTCGCCGACGCCTCTGTTCCGGAGGCCTCGCGCCTTGCAACACGCGGCGATCTGTACGCCACGGCCGCCTACACCGCGGCGAAGGGTGGTGACCGCTCCTACGCCCACGCCTTGATCAAGGAAGCCGCCGACAGCGCTGCCGCGGCGGGCCGTTCCTCCGGGCTGGTGGACGGCATCCAGGGCGTCGCCCTGCACGAGCTGTCGGTGCACTACGAACTCGGTGACGCCGGGCGGGCGATCGAGCTGGCCCGGACGATCGACCCGACGGCGCTGCCGACCGCCGAGCGGCAGGCCCGCTTCTTCATCGACGTTGCCAGGGCGTTCGACCAGTGGGGCAAGCCGGAGCAGTGCTACCGCGCTCTCCTCGCTGCCGAGGAAGCAGCTCCGCAGGAAGTCCGGCGCGGCGCCGTCCGTGACCTCGCCGTCGGACTGCTGCGACACGATCGCAAGTTGCCCGGGGTGCAGGACTTCGCGCTCCGTGCGGGTGTGCGGATCGGCTGACCCGTAGTCGGACTACGGCCCGTAGTCCGACTACGGATCACGCCATCGGGGTGGCGGTTCACTGGGGAAGCCGGACTCCCAACGCTGCCGAAGACCCCATGCTGACGAACAGCACCACGTCCTACGTCTACTGCCCTCACCCGCGCCGGAAACACGCCACCCCGGCCCGCGACCGTCTGGGGACGTTCCTGACGTCCTCCTGAGTCGCTCTGGACCTCCTCGGCACCGGCGTCCTCGGCCTGTTGATCCACCACGCCGAGGCAGCGCACTTCTCCTCATCCCCGGCCGCTACCACGCCGGATCAGCCCCACCCGTAGCAAGGCACTTCTCCGTCCCGAGAACAGGAGTGTGTCGTGACCCTCCTCACCCTCTCGCCCCGCCCGACCCCGGCTGTCAGCGTGACCGCGCTGCGGAACTTCGCTGCGCTGCGTGGCCAGCTCCGCGTCTCCCTCGGCCCCGAGTGCAACATCGCCTGCTGGTTCTGCCACAACGAGGGCGACGTCCCGCCCGGAACCACACGCGAGGACCGCACCCGGCAGCCGCGCCAGCGGGTCCTGTGCGCCGAGCACTACGTGACCATCATCGGCACGTTGATCGACCAGGGCCTCACCCGGGTGTACTTCACCGGCGGTGAGACCCTGGCGTCGAAGCTGGCCAAGCCGGTCCTCGACGGCATGCGGCAGTTCGTTGCCCCGGACGTCAGCTTCTCGCTGATCACCAACGGCATCCTGCTCGCCCGGTCCATGCCGTGGCTGCGGGACACCGTCCTCGACAAGATCAAAGTCTCGCTGCACTACTTCAGCGACGAGACGTTCCGGGAGATCGCCAAGACTCGACTGCCGGTCTCGACCGTCCTCGGCGGGATCGACGCGGCCCGGGAGGCCTTCGAGCGGGTCGAGCTGAACACCCTGCTCCAGAAGCGGAACGAGCACGAGGTCCGCGCGATCCTCCAGTACGCGCTGGAGCGCCGGCTGCCGATTCAGTTCATCGAGCTGGTCGACACCGACTTCAACGCCTCCGAGCAGAGCGCGGCGGTTCCGGCGGACGGGCTGGTGGCCCATCTGCGCACGCTCACCCGCGAGGAGCGTGTCGAGATCGCGGGCGTCGGCCAGGGCCGGCGCGTCTTCACCATCGACGGCCTGGAGGTCGAGGTCATCCACCGTGAACTCGGCCGCCACCACGTCGGCCAGTGCGGGACCTGCCCGATCCGGCCGCAGTGCGTCGAAGGATTCTGGGCGCTGCGCCTGGACCACGCCGGCGGCCTCCAGCCGTGCCTGCTGCGCGACGACCTCCGACTCGACCTCACCGACCTGTTGGCCACCGCCGACGCCCCGGCCGGGATCGCTACGGCGGTCGCCGGGCACGTCGCCTCGTTCACGGAGGGAACGCTGTGAGCTTCGAACTGCATCCCTGCTACCAGCCGCCGATCACCGGCCACAACGGCGCCCTCCTCGCGCTGGAGGGGATCAGCGGCTCCGGCAAGTCCACCCTGACCCGCCTCCTCGCCGACCGGCTCGGCGCGCAGACCCTGCACGTCATCCCGCGTCCCCTCGGCTCGCTGATCGGCTACGTCAACGACCACGGCGGCGCGCTGACCCAGTTCGCCTTCCACCTGGCGGGGGCCCTCGACGCGGCCGACACCGCGCGCCGCGCACTGGTCAGCGGGAACCTCGTCGCGGACCGGTGGTCCGCCTCGGTCGTCGTCAACCACGCTGCCGTGAACCAGCTCGACCTGGAGGTCGCCGCCGGCGCGTTCCGTCCGTACCTGGGCTACCTGCCGCGGCCCGACCTGACGGTCTACCTGGAGACCTCCGAGAAGGAGATCCGGCACCGGATGGACACCCGGCCGGCCCGGGCCGCGACGGACCGGTTCCTGGCCCGCCGGCCCGCCCTGCTGTCGCACGTCCAGGAGCTGTACCGGCTGTTCGCCGCCACCGACACCACGGGCGTGCCGATCAGCACCGACGGGCGCACCCCGGAGGAGCTCGCCGAGGAGATCCACTCGCTGCTGGAGGACCGCCGTGCTCAATCCCGTTGACCTCTCCAAGGTCTTCGCTGAGGACCGGATCACCGGCCGGCACCCGGTCGACCTGCACCCGGCCGTCGCCTGGTGGGTCGGGTCCTGCCTTGTGCTCACCACGGGCGCGCACGGCGTCGCCCTGGTGCACGACGGCAGCGAGCTGGCCAAGCAGTATTGCGGGCTGTTCAACCGGGGCGCGATCAACTGCCGGCACTTCGCCGCGACGGTGTCCGTCGTCGGCGAGGGCGACGAGGAGCTGCTGGCCTACGCGATCCGCACCCTCCAGGTGCCCGGCGCCCGGATCAGCACGGTCGGCGTGGAGGTGACGATCCAGCTGCTCGCCGCCGACGGGGCCGCGATCACCGTGGGCGCCGGCCTGGAGAAGATCTGCGACCTCATCGCCCGGGACAAGGTGCCGATCCCCGTCAACGACCACTCCAAAGGCCGGGTCATCCACCGGCCCGACCTCGCCAAGCACTATGCCACCGCGGAGGGATGACGTGATCGATGCCGCCACCGTCATCGGGTCCGGGACGAACATCCTGTTCGTCACCCTGGACTCGCTGCGCTACGACGTCGCCCGGGCGACGATGCACGCCGGCCAGACGCCCCGGCTGGCCGGCCTCCTGCCGGGAGGGCAGTGGGAGGAGCGCCGGACGCCCGGCACGTTCACCCTGCCCGCGCACGTGGCGTTCTTCTCCGGATTCCTGCCGAAGCTCCCGCAGCCGAAGCAGCCCCCGCGGCTGTGGGAGTGCCGGCCGCCGGCGTTCAAGACGGTCGACCCGCGCACGTTCGTCTTCGACGCGCCGAACCTCCTCGTCGGGCTCGGCCGGCACGGCTACCGCACGGTGTGCATCGGCGGCGTCACGTACTTCTCCCGGGAGACGCCGCTCGGGTCCGTCCTGCCGGACATGTTCGACGAGGACTTCTGGCGGCCGGAGTTCTGCTCGCCGGAGCCGGACTCGACCCGCTACCAGGTCGAGCACGCCCTCGAAGTCGCCCGGGCGCGTGCGGATCGGCCGCTGTTCCTGTTCGTCAACGTCTCGGCGACGCACGTCCCCCACGGTCACTACCTCGGCGACAGCTCCGACTCCTGGCAGTCGCAGGCCGCCGCCCTCGCGTACGCCGACGAGCACCTGGGCGACCTGGTCGACGGCCTGACCAGCGACAGGAGGTGGCTGGTCATCATGTGCGCCGACCACGGGGACGCCTTCGGCGAGGACGGCTACCACGGGCGCGGGATCACCCACCCGACGGTGACGAACGTGCCGTTCGCCAGCATGGTGGTCTGACCGCGGCTTAACCTCCGTGCATGACCAACACGCAGTTGCCCACCCGGGACGCGGCCGTCGTCGTGGCCCGTGACTCCAACGGCCTGGTCGCCGTGCTGACCGCGCCGTTCCCCCTGCACGGTGGCGAGTACCTGTTCCTGCCAGGAGGACGCCAGGAGGGCGACGAGAACCTGGATGAGTGCGCGCAGCGCGAGCTTCGCGAAGAGGCCGGGATCACCGCCGCCACCTGGCGTCCGCTCGGGTCGTACGCCATCGTGCCGGGCTCGACGGCGCGCCTCCACCTCTTCGAGGCCCGGGACCTCACCCTCGGCCCACAAGAGCTGGCCCCTGGGGAAGACGGCTTCAAGCTGATGTGGTGGCCGATGGAGGAAGCTCTCGCTGCGGTCAGCGAGGGGCGGTTCCTCCTCCAGGGCGGCCCCCTCGCGCTGCTCCTCGCCGACCGGCTGCCGGTCGCTGCGTGAGCACAGTTGTGCGCCTGACGGAAGGACGACGCTTCCGGCGTCGGGTGACGCGCCGTCGGTCCAGGGACGGCTGGAGCCGGTGTCCAGCTCCCTTGGGGTGTTCCCGAGCGTATTCCCACGGGAACGCACCGGCGGGAAGAACGGCATGATGCGTGGGGGACCGGGCAGAAGCGGCCGCCCGATCCGCCGAAGTAGGCGGCCCGCTCTGCGACGAGCACCTCGACGGCGGCAGGGTGGTGCGCAGCCAGCTGGGCGAGGACGGTGGCATCGCCGAGCTGAAGGTCGTCCTGCGTCAGCCGCTCCACCCCCGGGCCCTGACCGACGCCCTAACCCGGCGAGCCCGTCCCCTGCACCCACGCCTGACTTCAACAGTCCGTACGATGCTGTCGAAGGCTCAGAGTCGGTGCGCCGGGGCGCAGCTGGGAGAGACAGCCTCTGGGGCATCGGCCCGGCACACGTGGGGCTCTGGATTCGAACTGAATGGATTGGCGCACTCTGCTCCCAATCGCAGCAGGTCAGGAAGTGTCGGCCCCGCGCTCGCGGGGATAGTCAAGAACCGCGAACCGTACCGGCGGCACCGCCAGGCAGCGGCGGCCAAGCTGCAGACCGACGAGGACTGCCTCTGGCCGGACGCGAAGTCGGAGACCCGGCGCCTGGACGAGGCCGATGCCGAGATCGTCCATGTCTATCCCCACGGGGAAGTACGCCAGGAGTTCTCCCTGTGCTTCCGCTCTAGTACTGCAACGGTGCTTACTGTGGCGAGGCTTCAGCTCTTGGGCTGTGGCCTCGTCGTTTGTAGTGGCTGGTCCGGGCCTGGTGTTGGCGTC
>NZ_JBIVVI010000294.1:0-8261 GCF_044757675.1 Kitasatospora sp. NPDC091257 | reverse complement strand
CCCGCCCCCGCCCCCGCCCCCGCCCGTAGCCCCGCACAGGAAGTCGGCCCCGCCGACTTCCTGTGCGCCGAAGGACCCGGCTCAGGGCTACGTCCTGACCGGTCACACCGCGGCCCACCTCGCCCGCAGCCGGCGCGCGCCACCGAACAGCCACCCGGTCCACTTCTTGGTGAAGACTGCCTCCATGCGAGTGAAGTGCACCCAGATCATCGATCCGCAGAGCGACGAGACGATCGCGGTTCATCCCGCGATACACGTGGGCGGTGTCTACCCGGTCCTGGAGATGATGACCGGACCCGACTACTGGATGATCCGCGTCCTGGACGACAGCGGGAACGACCCCGGCTCATTCTGGGATCCGGCGATGTTCGAGACCGTCGACGCACACCTGCCCTCCAGCTGGACCCTCGTCCTGGAGAACGGCCGCATGCGGCTGGCCCACGCCCTCTGGCAGCGCCCGAACTTCTGGAACGACTACTTCGACAACGACCCCCGGGCCCTGGCGGACTTCCGAGCGGCCAAGCGCGAGCTGCTCGACGACACCGGGCGATGACCGGACGGTGCTATCGCTCGCTCGTGCCCAACCATGCTGCGAGGGTGTCGTGCAGTTGCTCCACCGTCAGGGGCTCCCGTTCCTCCGGCCCCTCGGCAGCCACGGCTGCACGCGCCCCGGGACGGCAGTGGTTCGGGACAGCGGCGACCTCCAGCCGGCCGGCACGCGGGTGGCCGTCCGCAGGGTTGACGTGCGACCGCTCTAGCCCCACCAGCTGACCAGCCGGGCGAGCAGGACCGTCACGAGCTGCCGCTTCGACCATGCCGTCCTCGCCGGCGCATCCTTCACCGACGCCGAGCCGAGCGGCAGCTCCTTCGCCGACGCCGACCTTTCCGGAGCACGCTTCACCAGGAGCAGCCTGGCCACGGCGTGACTGACGCCCGAGCAGCTGGCGTCCGTCGAGGTCGCACCCGATTCCGCCGCGTCGAACGTCCCCGCCTGAGACCTGCCCGGCGCCCTGATCCCCCCAGCCGCCGCGCGGCGGCTACAGCGCGGCCCGGTACGCCTCCAGCCGCTCGGCCAGCTCCTGCGGGTGGCCGAGCATGGGGAGGTGGTCGCCCGGCATCTCGTCCGGGCGGAAGCCGAGCCGCTCCTCGACGTGCCGCCGCAGGAACGCGGGCGGGAAGAACCGGTCGCCGGTGGCCAGCAGGTACCTGGTCGGCACCTGCGGCCAGGCCTCCAACGGCCACGGCGTCCCGAACGGGGTCGCGGACTGCCGCCGCCCGTGCGTCGCGAGGAGTTCCTCCGCCAGCGCGGCCGGGGTGTCGTGCAGGAACAGGGCGCGCTCGTCCTCCTCCGCGCCCTCTGCCACGCCCCTGCTGCGGTCGGATTCGCGGCGGGCCGCCCAGTAGCCGGTGTTCTCCCACCACGCGCCCGGTGTCTCCCCGGGCGCCGGCACCTGGGCGTGCAGCATGACCAGCAGGTCCACCGGCATCCGCGCGCAGACCAGCGGTCCGGTGAAGCCGCCGAACGAGTGCGCGACGACCACGAGCTCGCCCGGCCCGTCCCCGACGGCCGCCACCGCCGCCACCGCCGCGTCCGCGTACTCGGCGAGCCCGGCCGCGTCGTCGTCGCACGGCAGGTCCGGCGCGACCACCTCGTGACCCCGCCCGCGCAACTCGGCCGCCAGCGGCCCCCAGTACCAGGCATCGGCCGCCGCGCCATGGATCAGAACGTACGTCGCCACGGATCACTCCCCGTCCGGAACGGATCACTTCTGGACCGCGCCCGAGCCTACCGACCGGTCCGCCCCCGAACTGCCGGGCGCCACCCGCATACTCGTCCCAACGACCGATCAGCCACCACTCGTTGGGAAAGCCCTTGTTCCGCGACACCGGCCCGCGCAGCATCCGCATACCGACCCACCGCGAGACCGCCGAGGAGTGGGGCGAGCAGATCGCCGCGCTCCGCGCCGCTCCGCCCGGGTGGTCCTTCCTGCTGGGACGGCTGTCCTCCGACGGCTACCTCTGCCACCTCGACCTCAACTACCACCTGGACGGCGAACTCGTCGCCGTCGTCCAGACCTCGCGCCCCGTTCCGGCCGGCCACCGGGTGGGCTCCCTCACCACCCCGCAGTCCCAACTCTCCACCTTCCTGGCCCATTCGGACCGCCTCGACCCGCGCACCCACCTCGCCCCGCTCGACGGCCCGCCCACCCCGGGCGAGGTCCTGCTCCACGGCGTCCGCGTCCCGGTCGAGGTCCACCACAGCCACGGCTGCCGCAGCGCCCTCGTCCCCCGACTCCCCTCCCAGCAGGGCTGTGTGATCGTCACCGCCGCCACCGAGCACTGGGCCACCGCCACCGACCTCGCCCTGCGGCCCCCGGCGGCGTTCTGAGCGGGGCGACGCACCGGCCCCCGCGTGGTTCACCCGGACGGGGCGGCGCGCGCGGCGCCATCGACATGACGGACCGTCATGATTGCGCCGATGGCGATGCGTTCACGCCAATTACCGGCAGAACCTCCCCGGTACGACGGTGCGGGTGGGGTTAGCCTGTGGCCATGGTTGCAAACTGCAAGGAAGAAGTAGCCATGGGCGACGCGGAGTTCGTCAGCGGCCCCGCCCTGATCCTCCGGTCCCTCGCCTCCGACCCCGACCGGCGGGCCGTCGTCACCGCCGACGGCGCCGGGATCACCGCCGGCGCCCTCGCCGCCGCCGCCTACCGCCTCTCCCACGAGCTGATCGCCCGGGGCGCCGCCCTCGGCACCACCGTGACCCTGCTGACCGGCAACACCCCCGAGGCCCTCGTCGCCCGGTACGCGGCCGGCCTCGCGGGCGCCCGGGTGGTGAACCTGTACGACGGCATGAGCGAGCCGGTCCTGGCCGAGATCTCGGCGAGCGTCGACACGACCCTCCTGCTCGTGGACGCCGAACGGTACGCCTCGGCCGCCCGCCTGCTCCCGCTGCTCGACGGGCCCACCGTCCTCACCCTGGGCCCGGGGCCGGCCGACCGCGCCCCCGGCGCCCTCGGCGAGGACGTCATCGCCGCCGCCGCCCACCGCCCCGCCGAACCGCCGGACGTCCGGATCGGCCCGGAGGACGACCTCGGCATCCGCCACACCGGCGGCACCACCGGCATCCCGAAGGGCATCCTCAGCCTGCACGGGCCCTACCGCCGCGTCTTCGACGCCCCGGTCGGCAGCGACCCGGTCGACGGCGCGCCCCGCCTCCTCGCCGCCACCCCGCTCGCCCACCTCGCCGGGATCATGTCCGACCTGACCCTCCAGCGCGGCGGCACGGTGGTCCTCCAGCGCTCCTTCGACCCCGGCGCGGTCCTGGCCGCCGTCGAACGCGAACGCATCACCGACCTCTGGGTGCTGCCGGCGCTGCTCCACCAACTGCTCGACCACCCGGCGATCGGCCGCACCGACCTGTCCAGCCTGCGGCAGATCCTCTACGGGGGCAGCGCCGCCTCGCCGACCCGGATCCGCGAGGCGCTCAAGGTGTTCGGGCCCGTCCTGGTCGGCGTCTACGGGATGTCGGAGGCGCAGCTGATCTCCTACCTCACCCCGCAGGAGCACGTCCGGATCGGCCCCGACAGCATCCAGGTCCCGGTCGGCCGGCCCGCCCCGGGCGTCGAGGTGGCGATCCGCTCCCTCGACGGCACCGACCTGCCGACCGGCGAACAGGGCGAGGTCCACCTGCGCTCCGACGGCATCATGGCCGGGTACTGGAAGCGGCCCGACCTCACCGCCGCGGTGCTGCGGGACGGCTGGCTGAACACCGGCGACGTCGGCTACTTCGACGAGGACGGCTACCTCTACCTCTCCGACCGGGTCAAGGACCTGATCATCGTGGTCGGCGGGCACGTCTACCCGTCCGAGGTGGAGGACCTCCTCCTCACCCACCCGACCGTCGCCCGCTGCGCGGTCTTCGGCGTCCGCGACGACCAGGAGACGGAGCACGTCCACGTCGCCGTCGTCCCCGCCCCGGGGCAGCGGCCGCGGCTCGACGAACTCCGCGCCTTCGTCACCGAGCGCAAGGGCCGGATCTTCGCCCCCGAGGCGCTCCACCTGGTCGACGAGATCCCGCTGACGCCCGTCGGCAAGCCGGACAAGAAGCGCCTGCGCGAAGCCGCCACGGCCTGAGGGCGGCGAAGTCCAGAGGTGGCGGCGCGGAGGGCCGCCACCCCGCCGGCCCGCGCCCGGCCCTCGCTGCCGCCGGCCCTCCGCGCTACCCCTCCTCGCGGCCGCGGAAGGCCCGGCGGTACTCCCTCGGGGCGACGCCCACCCGGTCCGTGAAGACCGGCCGCAGGGAGACCGCCGAGGCGAAGCCGCAGCGGGTGGCGACGGTGTCGACGGGCAGGTCGGTCTCCTCCAGGAGCCGCTGGGCGGTGAGGACGCGCTGGTCGAGGAGCCAGCGCATCGGGGTGGTGCCGGTGGTGGCGGTGAAGCGGCGGGCGAAGGTGCGGTCGGACATCAGGGCGGCGGCGGCCATCCGGCGCACCGTCCAGGGAGCGTCGAGGGAGGCCGCGACCTCGGCCCGCAGCCGGGCCAGCGGGTCGTCACCGGCGGCGTCCGGGACCGGGGAGGGGATGAACTGGGCCTGGCCGCCCGCCCGGAAGGGCGCGGTGACCATGGCGCGGGCGATGGCGGCGGCGGCCTGCTGGCCGTGGGCGGTGCGGACGAGGTGGAGGCAGAGGTCGATGCCCGCCGCGACGCCCGCCGAGGTCCACAGGCCGTCGCCGCCGGTGAAGAGCACCTCGGGCCGGACCGTCACCGCCGGGAAGCGGCGGGCGAGTTCGGGGGCGAGCGCCCAGTGGGTGGTGGCCTCCCGGCCGTCCAGCAGGCCGGCCTCGGCGAGGACGAAGGCGCCCGCGCAGAGCGAGGCGACCGGGACGCCGGCGGCGGCCACCGCCCGCAGGGCGTCCAGGATCTCCGGGCCGCGCCGGGCGGCCGGGTCCTCGACGCCCGGCACCACCACCAGGTCGCAGGCGGCCAGCGCCGCCGGCCCGTGGTCGGGGACCCGCTCCAGCCCGCCGCCCAGCCGCACCCGGGCGCCCTCCGGCCCGCAGACCCGCAGGTCGAAGGCGGGCAGGCCGGGCCGGGAGGTCCGGTTCGCCCACACCTCGCCGATCACCGCGTAGTCGAAGGCCCGGACACCGTCGAAGATCAGACAACCCACCGTTCGCATGGCAGGAACCTATCGATGGGTGGCCCCGCTGCCCATCACGCCCGCCCGACGACCCCGACCACCATGGACGGCATGACGAACACCGACGCCTTCGACGCCCCCCTCACCCTCGACCAGGACGCCGTCCTGCTGCTCATCGACGTCCAGAAGGGCTTCGAGGACACCGCCTTCTGGGGCCCCCGCGACAACCCGCGGGCCGAGCAGCGGATGGCCGAGCTGATCGCCGCCTGGCAGACCACCGGCCGCCCGATCGTCACCGTGCAGCACACCTCCCCGGCCGGCCCGCTCGCCGAGGGCACCCCGGGGCACGGGCTGAAGGACTTCGTCGCCGACGTCACCCCCGCCCTGCACATCACCAAGACCGTCAACAGCGCCTTCTACGGCACCCCCGACCTGCACGCCTGGCTCCAGGAACGCGGCGCCCGGCAGGTGGTGGTCACCGGGATCATCACCAACGTCTGCAACGAGACCACCGCCCGGATGGCCGGCAACCTCGGCTACGACGCGGTCTTCCCCGTCGACGCCATGCACTCCTTCGACATGACCGGCCCCGACGGCACCACCGTCCCCGCCGCCGACCTCGCCCGCGCCACGGCCACCACCCTGCACGCGATGCGCTTCGCCAAGGTCGTGACGACGGAGCAGGTGCTCCGGGCGGCTAAGGCCTGAACAGCGGCTCGTACGCGGTGCCCTCCTCCGCGTTGAGCAGCACGTACGAGGTCCCGGGGCCCAGCGCGAGCTCCCGCAGCCGCGCCAGGGCCTCGGCCGGGGAGGGGACGTCGAGCCCGAGCGCGGCGGCCGCCGCGTCCCGGCCGGCGAGCAGGTCGGGCTCGTCCTCCAGGTACTCCTCGGCCGCCCCCGTGCTCTCCTCGACCGTCAGCCGCGGGCAGTCCCGCCACCACGGCACCGCCAGCAGCAGCCGGACCAGCTCCGGCACCCCGACGGCCAGCAGGGTCGCGCCGCCCTCGGAATCGGCGTACAGCACGGGCCGCTCCTCGCCGCCCTCGCCGCAGAGGAAGAAGGTGCCGCCCGCGCCGTCCTTGGCCACCGGCTCCAGGGCCGTGCCCGAGGCGAGCACGACCTCCTCCACGTGCTCGTGGACGTCGAGGGAGAAGTCGCCCGGCCAGGCCAGGAAGTCGGCGGCGGCGGCGTCGGCGCGGATCGCATCGAGGAGGGACATGGCGGCCACCCTACGGACCGCCACGGACAGTCCTCAGCCCGCCAGCCGCTCCGCCAGGTACTCCTCCCAGGTCCGCCGCCCGTGCTCGGCCCCCGCCGGGGCCAGGTTCTCCCCCGCCCGGTACGCCCGCCCGACCCTGCCCGGCACCCGCAGCGGCAGGTGCCGGCGGCTGCGGCCGCGCGCCGCGAGGTAGCCGCGGGTCAGCTCGCCCATCTCGTACACCGTGGGGCCGGCCAGGTCGGGCACCGGCCCGGCCGGCCCGTCCAGCGCCAGCTCCACCAGCCGGGCGGCGACCTCCCGCACGTCCACCGGCTGCCAGCGGACCCCGCCGGGGGCCGGGACGAGCGGCAGCCGGGCCATCTTCTCCGCCACCGTGAACGCCAGGTCGTGGAACTGCGCGGCCCGCAGGATCGTGTACGGCAGGCCCGAGTCGGCCACCGCCCGCTCGGCGGCGTGCTTGGCCCGGAAGTAGCCGAGCGGCAGCCGGTCCGCGCCGATCACCGAGATGTACACCAGGTGCCGCACCCCGGCCCGCCGCGCGGCGGCGACCAGCAGCCGGGTGGCGACGTCGTCGCCCTTGGGGCCGCCAGCCAGGTGCAGCACGGTGTCCACCCCGGCCAGCGCCGCGTCCAGCTGCCGGGCCGCCGTCGCCGGGTCGCCGAGGAGGTCGCCGCGCACGTACGTCACGCTGTCGGCGTCCGGACGGTCCTGCCGGCTGAGCACGCGCACCGGCGGCCCGGCCGCGCGCAGCAGCGGGACCACCTGCCGGCCCAGGGTTCCGGTCCCGCCGGTGACCAGCACGGTGTGCTTCGTCATGATCGTCTCCGTTTCGTCCCGGGCAGGGAGTTGATCTCCCCGCCGCGGCCGTTGTTGGGTGGCTCCTGCTGCCCTGACCCCCGGCGACGAAGGAATGTGACACGTGGACGAGAAGGTGGACGAGAGCTCTGCCCGGGCCGCGCTCTTCGAGGAGCAGCGCCCGCACCTGCGCGCCGTCGCGTACCGGATGCTCGGCTCGATCAGCGAGGCCGAGGACGCCCTCCAGGAGGCCTGGCTCCGCTACGACCGCACCGACACCGCCGGCGTGGCCAACCTCGGCGGCTGGCTCACCACGGTGGTCTCGCGGGTCTGCCTGAACCTGCTGCGCACCCGCGCCCAGCGCCGCGAGGAGCCGCTGGAACCCGCCGGGCCGGGCGGCGAGCCGGGCCCGCCGCGCATCCCGGACCCGCTGCTGCGGCGCGAGGGCGTCGTGGACCCGGAGCAGGAGGTGATGCTCGCGGACTCGGTCGGGCTGGCGCTGATGGTGGTGATGGAGTCGCTGTCACCGGCCGAGCGGGTCGCCTTCGTGCTGCACGACCTCTTCGCGGTGCCGTTCGAGGAGATCGCCCCGCTGATCGAGAGGACCGCCGCCGCCACCCGCCAGCTGGCCAGCCGGGCCCGCCGCAAGGTGCAGGGGCAGGCGCCCGCGCCCGACCCGGACCTCGGCCGGCAGCGGCGGGCCGTGGACGCCTTCTTCGCCGCCGCCCGCAACGGCGACCTGGACGCGCTCGTCGCCGTGCTCGACCCGGACGTGGTGCTGCGCTCGGACGGCGGCACGGCGATGGCCCGGCACACGGTGGTGCTCTCGGGCGCCGGCACGGTGGCCGGCCAGGCCGTCCTGTGGGGCACGCTGTCGCCGTTCGCCCGCCCGGCGCTGGTCAACGGCACCGCCGGCGCGGTGGTCGTCGGCGACAACGGCCGGGCGCTGTCGATCATGGCCTTCACCGTGGTGGACGGCGCGATCGTCGCGATCGACGTGCTCACCGACCCGGAGCGGCTGGCGGCCCTGGACCTCACGGACTTCCGGGAGCAGTGACGCGCGGGCGCACGGAGCGGGGTGGGAGGGCCGTCGCCCTCCCA
>NZ_JBIVVI010000293.1:0-8272 GCF_044757675.1 Kitasatospora sp. NPDC091257 | reverse complement strand
GGGGGCTCCCCTTCTCCGGCACCGCCCTCACAGCCGCGGGTCGACCGGCTCCGACTCCAGCGCGAGCACCGCGAAGACCGGCTCGTGCACCCGCCACAGCGGCTCCCCCGCCGCCAGCCGGTCCAGCGCCTCCAGGCCCAGCGCGTACTCGCGCAGCGCCAGCGAGCGCTTGTGGCCCAGCGCGCGCAGGCGCAGCCGGTCGAGGTGCTCGGTGTAGTCCGGACCGTAGATGATCCGCAGGTACTCCCGGCCGCGCACCTTCACGCCGGGCTGCACCAGGCCGCCCGGCCGGCCCTCGCCGCGCGCGGTGCGCACCAGCGAGGCCAGCGGCTTGACCACCATGCCCTCACCACCCGCCGCGGTCAGCTCCTCCCACCAGGCGGTGGCGGCGGCCGTCGAGGCCTCGTCCTCGGTGTCCACCAGGATCCGGCGGGTGCGGTGCAGCACCGGCTCCTTCCGGGGCTCCGGGCGCTCCTGGTGCTCCTGGTGCTCCTGGTGCTCCGTGCCGTCGACGGAGTCGGGCGCGCCAGGCCCATCGGACGCGTCGGCGGCCACCAGGCGGTCGATCCAGGCCAGGTGCTCGTCGTGCGGGCGCACCGCGAGGTTCGCCCCCTCGGCCGCGAGCAGCTGGAACGGCGCGAGCCGGATGCCCGACAGGCCCTCGGTCGGCCAGCAGTAGCGCCGGTACGCCTCGGTGAACGCCCGCGCGTCGGCCGCGCGCTGCCGCTGGCGGGCGGTCAGACCGGCCAGGTCCAGGCCGCGCCCGGCCGCCCGCTCCAGCGCGGACAGCACCTCCGGCAGGGCCGCGCCCGCCGCCGCGCCGACCGCCGCGTACTGGCGGCGCAACAGCTCCACCGCCTTCAGCGACCAGGGCATCAGCTCGGCGTCCAGCAGCAGCCAGTCGGTGGCCAGCTCCTCGAACAGCCCGGAACGCTCGGCGGCCGCCCGGACCCGGTCGAGCACGGCGCCGGTCAACTCCTCGTCGGCGAGGAAGGCACGGCCGGTCCGGGTCCAGATCGCGCCGGGGCCGGCCACGCCGAAGCGGCGCTCCAGCGCGGCCCCGTCCCGGGCGACCAGCAGCACCGCGCGCGAGCCCATGTGCTTCTCCTCGCAGACCAGGTGCCGCACGCCGTCCGCCCGGTAGCCGAGGAACGCCTCCTCCGGGTGCTCCAGGTAGCCCTCCCGGCGGGAGGTGGCGCTCGGCGCCATCGTCGGCGGCAGGTAGGCGAGCAGCCGCGGGTCCAGCGCGAAGCGGCTCATCACCTCCAGCGCGGCGGCCGCGTTCTCCTCCCGGACGGCCACCCGCCCGTGCAGCCCGGTCTCGACGGTCCGGCGCCCGGCCACGTCGGCGAGGTCCAGCGGACGGCCCTCGCGGGCGCCCGGCGCGTCGGTGATCAGCGGGCGGACCGGGGCGTACCACTCACGCTCGGCCTCGACACTCACCAGCTCGCGTTCCGGGTAGCGCAGCGCGGTCAGACTGCCGCCGAAGACGCAGCCGGTGTCCAGGCAGACGGTGTTGTTGACGAAGCTCGCCGACGGCACCGGGGTGTGGCCGTAGACCACCAGCGCCCGGCCCCGGTACTCCTCCGCCCACGGGTAGCGCACCGGCAGGCCGTACTCGTCGGTCTCGCCGGTGGTCTCCCCGTACAGCGCGTGCGAGCGGACCCGGCCGGAGTTGCGGCCGTGGTACCTCTCCGGCAGGCCGGCGTGGCAGACCACCAGGGCGCCGCCGTCCAGCAGGTAGTGACTGACCAGGCCGCGCATGAACGCGCGGGCCTCGGCCCGGAACTCCTCGCTCTCCCCGGCCAACTGGTCCAGCGACTCCTGGAGGCCGTAGGCGACGTTGACCTTCTTGCCGTCCAGCGCCCGGCCGAGCTTGTTCTCGTGGTTGCCCGGCACGCAGAGCGCGTGGCCGGCCGCCACCATGCCCATCACCAGGCGCAGCACGCCCGGGGTGTCCGGGCCGCGGTCGACCAGGTCGCCGACGAAGACGGCGGTGCGGCCCGCGGGGTGCGCGGCGTCCACCGGGCGGCCCTCGGCGTCCCGGGTGAGGGTGTAGCCGAGCCTGGTCAGCAGGGTCTCCAGCTCGGAGCGGCAGCCGTGGATGTCGCCGACGATGTCGAACGGGCCGGTGAGGTGGCGCAGGTCGTTGTAGCGCTTCTCCAGCTCGACCCCGGCCGCCGCCACCTCGGCCTCGCCACGCAGGACGTGCACCTTTCGGAAGCCCTCGCGCTCCAGGCCCCGGAGGGAACGGCGCAGCTCGCGGTGCTGGCGGGGGATCACGTGGGCCGGCAGCCGACGGTCCGGGCGGGAGCGGTTGCGCTCGGCGCACACCCCCGGCGGGACGTCCAGGACGATCGCGATCGGCAGCACGTCGTGCTCGCGGGCGATCGCGACCAGCTGACGGCGGGCCTCGGGCTGGACGTTGGTGGCGTCCACGACGGTCAGCCGGCCGGCCGCCAGTCGCTTGCCGACGATGTAGTGCAGGACGTCGAAGGCCTCGGCGGAGGCGGACTGGTCGTTCTCGTCGTCGGCGACCAGGCCCCGGCAGAAGTCGGAGGAGATCACCTGGGTGGGCAGGAAGTGGCGACGGGCGAAGGTGGACTTGCCCGCGCCGCTGGTGCCGATCAGGACGACGAGGGAGACATCGGTGACGGGGAGGCGGCGGGGGGTGGTGCTCTCCGCGTGGTCCTGGCCCTGGTCGTCGCCAGGGGTGTCGGTCGTGTCATCGGTCATCGGGGCTCGCCTCCTTCGGGCGTCGTGGTCGTGGTGAACAGGGCCAGCTGGGTCGGGGCGCCGACCTGCTCGTCCTCCGGGCCGACCGGGCGCAGCTCCACGGTGTAGCCGTACGCGGCGGCGACCTTCCCGGCCCAGGCGCGGAACTCGGCCCGGGACCACTCGAAGCGGTGGTCGGCGTGCCGGACGGCGCCCGCCGGCAGGCTCTCCCAGCGGACGTTGTACTCGGCGTTCGGCGTGGTGACCACGACCGTCCTCGGCCTGGCGGCGCCGAACACCGCGTACTCCAGCGCGGGCAGCCGCGGCAGGTCCAGGTGCTCGATCACCTCGCACAGCACCGCCGCGTCGAAGCCCTTGAGCCGGGCGTCGGTGTAGGTGAGCGCTCCCTGTGCCAGCGCCACCCGGGCCGCCTGACGCTCCGACAACCGCTCCAGGCCCAGCTTACGACTCGCCGCCCGCAGCGCCCGGACGGAGACGTCCACGCCGAGGATCCCGGTGAACCGGGGGTCCTTGAGCAGCTCGCCGATCAACTCGCCCTGGCCGCAACCGAGATCGGCGACACGGGCGGCACCGCTCTCACGCAGCGCGGTGAGGATCGCGGCGCGGCGCCGCTCGGCGAGGGAGGGCTGCCGGGGCTCCGGCTGCTCCCCGGCCTCCTCCCCGGGCCCGACCTCCTCCTCGGGCCGGTCGTCGACCGCGTTGTCGATCTCCTCGACCTCGCGGTCGTCGGCCTCCGCCAGCCGGGCCAGCTCCAGGCGCTCCATCGCGGCCCGGGTCAGCGACCAGCGCCGGGCCAGGTAGCGGCGGGTGATCAGGGCGCGCTCCGGGTGGGCCGCCAGCCAGCCCTGACCGGCGGCGAGCAGCTTGTCCACCTCGTCCGGGGCGACCCAGTAGTGCTTGGCACCGTCCAGTACCGGCAGCAGCACGTACAGCTGCTGGAGCGCGTCGGCGAGCCGTACCGTTCCGGAGGAGAGCGCGACCCGCACGTAGCGGGACTCGCCCCACTCGGGGAACGACTCGTCCAGCGGGATCGCCGTCGCCTCGACCTGCCAGCCCAGCGGTTCGAACAGCCGGACCACCAGGGCCGGGCCGCCGCCCTCACCCGCGCCGTTGGCGGGCACGGCGGGCAGGTCGATGCGCAGCGGACGGGCCCGCCCGGGCAGTTCGGGCCGGGCCGGGCAGGCGCCCTTCATCGCGGACCGGAACACCGTCCGCAGCGCCACCGCGAGCAGCGAGGACGCCGCGTACGGGCGGTCGTTGACGTACTGGGAGAGCGCGAAGTCGGGCGAGCCGCCGCGCCCTCTGCCGTCGCCCCGGCCCTTGCGGACCAGTGCGATCGGGTCGATGTCCAGCAGCAGCGCCGCGGTGCAGACCTCGTCCCCCGCCTCGGGGTAGAAGACGTGGGCCTCGCCGTGCGACGTGGTGAACCGCTGGACCTTGTCGGGGTGCTTGTGCAGCAGGAACCCGAGGTCCGCGGCCGGGTCCTCGGCGCTGCCGGTGGTGGAGATCGACATGAACACCCGCTGAAGTATTGCCCAGCGCCGGGGCGGCGAGCACCGGGTTTTCCCGCCCCGCGGACCGCCGACCAGCAGGTCCGACGGGCGTGTCCGCCCGGCGGGCGTGTTCGGCACCGGGGCCCCGCATTGGTTAACGTGCACGGTGTGACTGCTGAATCCACCTCGCTCGAATCCACCTCCCCGGCGAACGGCGCCGTGGCCGCCGGTCTGGCCACCATCGCCGCCGACGGCACCGTCCTCGACACCTGGTTCCCCGCCCCCGTGCTGGCCGCCGAGCCCGGCCCGGCCGGCACCGTCCGCCTGACCGCCGAGCAGGCCGAGGCCGAGCTCGGCGCCGGCGCGGCCGAGGCGCTGCGCGCCGACGCGCGCCGTGGCGTCGAGGTGGTCGCCGTGCGCACCACCATCGCCTCGCTGGACGAGAAGCCGCTCGACACCCACGACGTCTACCTGCGGCTGCACCTGCTCAGCCACCGTCTGGTCAAGCCGCACGGCCAGAACCTGGACGGCGTCTTCGGCCTGCTGGCCAACGTCGCGTGGACCAGCATCGGCCCCGTCCCGGTGGACAAGGTCGAGCAGGCCCGCCTGGCCGTGCGCGCCCAGGGCGGCCAGCTGGCCGTGTACGGGATCGACAAGTTCCCGCGGATGACCGACTACGTCGCCCCGACCGGTGTGCGCATCGCCCACGCCGACCGCGTCCGGCTCGGCGCGCACCTGGCCGTCGGCACCACCGTGATGCACGAGGGCTTCGTCAACTTCAACGCCGGCACCCTGGGCACCTCCATGGTCGAGGGCCGGATCAGCGCGGGCGTCGTCGTCGGCGACCACAGCGACATCGGCGGCGGCGCCTCGATCATGGGCACCCTGTCCGGCGGCGGCAAGCAGGTCGTCTCGGTCGGCGAGCGCTGCCTGCTCGGCGCCAACGCGGGCATCGGCATCTCGCTCGGCAGCGACTGCGTGGTCGAGGCCGGCCTGTACGTGACCGCCGGCACCCGGGTCACCACCCCGAACGGCACGGTGGCCAAGGCCGTCGAGCTGTCCGGCCAGGACAACCTGCTGTTCCGCCGCAACTCGCAGAGCGGCGCGGTCGAGGTCATCGCCCGCTCCGGCTCCTGGGGCGGCCTGAACGCCGACCTGCACGCCCACAACTGACCTGCGGGCAGCGACTGTCGGGGTCCGGCGCCGGGCGGCGCCGGGCCCCGCTCGCGTCCCCGGGCCGCTCGCGCCTCGGGGTCCACTCCCGTCCCGGCGTCCGTTCCCGTCCCCGGCGTCCGGGCGCGGGTGGGATCCGGGCGCGGGTGGGATCCGGGCGCGGGTGGAGCGGCCCACCCGTGCGGACCTCAGGGCTTGCGGTGGCGCCCCGGCGCCTTCCTCGGCCGCCGCACCGAGCGCCCGGGCCGCGGTGCGCCGCCGCCCTCGATGCCGTGGAGGATCCGCTGAGCGGCGGCATAGTCCTCGGCCACCGTCTCCGGCAGCCACTGGTAGCCGTCCCAGCGCACGATCAGCCTCGGTTCGCCCGGCGCCACATGGGCGCCCCGCGGCCGCCCGTCCATCAGCCGTACGGCCCGCAACTGCCCGACCGGCCGCAGCTGTTGCTCCCGCCTGGCCGCCCACGACGCCAGCGGTTCCTCCTCGTCCATCGCCCCAGTCTGGCCCCCCTCAGCCGTCGCCCGACACTCGCGTCACCCGACCGGGCGATGCGCTTTTCGGCCCGTCCGCTCCCTCCTTCCGCAACCCGCTCCCTTCGCCGCCGCCGGCTCACGCACTCCTGAGGACCACCAGCCGCTGGGTCGCCCTGGTCATCGCGACATAGCGGTCGACCGCGCCCTCGACCCCACCGCCGAACGCCTCCGGATCGACCAGGACGACCAGGTCGAACTCAAGTCCCTTGGACAGCTCCGGGGTCAGCGACCGGACCCGCGGCCGCGCCTCGAACCCGGGGGCGCCGATCACACAGGCGATCCCCTCGGCATGCTCGGCGAGCCAGCCGTCCAGGACGGCGTCCAGCTCCGCCACCGACCCGTGCACGACGGGGATGCCGCTGCTGCGGACGGAGGTCGGCACGTTGGCGTCCGGCAGCGCGGCCCGGATCGCGGGCTCGGCCTCGGCCATGACCTCCTCCGGTGTCCGGTAGTTGATGCTCAGCGAGGCCACCGTGGTCCGGTCGAGCCCGATCCGCTCCAACCGCTCCTGCCAGGACTCCGTGAAACCGTGCCTGGCCTGCGCCCGGTCCCCGACGATGGTGAAGCTCCGGGACGGGCAGCGCAGCAGCAGCATCTGCCACTCGGCGTCGGTCAGCTCCTGGGCCTCGTCCACCACGATGTGCGCGAACGGCCCGGCGAGCGGTTCCGGGTCGGCGACGGGCAGGGCCGTCTCGTCGACCAGGGTGTCCTGGAGGTCGCGGCCGCGCAGCATCGTCACCGCGCCCTCGCCGTCGTCGTCGGCCCGCAGCAGGTCGCCGATGACGTCGGCCATCCGCGCGCGCTCGGCGGCGGCCGCGGCCTCCCGCCGACGCCGGCGCCGGTCCGCCTCCGGATCGCCCAGCCGCTGCCGGGCCGCGTCCAGGAGCGGCAGGTCGGACACCGTCCAGGCCTGGGGCGCGTCCTTGCGCTGGAGCCTGCGGACGTCCTCGGGTGCGAGCCAGGGCGCGCACATCCGCAGGTAGGCGGGCACCGACCAGAGGTCGCCGACCAGCTCGGCCGCGTCGAGCAGCGGCCAGGCCCGGTTGAGCGTCTCGACCAGCTCCCGGTCCTGCCGCAGCGACCGGCGGAACAGCTCGGGCGAGACCCCCTCGTCCTCGTCCAGCTTGTGCATCAGGATCGTGGCCAGCTCCTCCCAGATCTGCTCGCGGGCCTCGTTGTGCGGGGTGCCCGGGTCCGGCGCGTCGAACGCGTCGGACCAGTCCTCGGCGCTCAGCCAGAGGTCGGCCCAGTGGGTGGTGACCTCCAGCCCCTCGGTGGGCGGCTCCTCGTAGAACCGGACGGCCTTCTCGATCGCCCTCACCATGTCGGCCGAGGACTTCAGCCGGGCCGCCTCCGGGTCGGTCTCGGCCCCGGCCTTCGCCCCTTCGGCGACGAGGTCCCGCACGGTGCAGGTGCGCACCCCCTCCTCGCCGAGGCTCGGCAGGACGTCGGCGACGTAGGCCAGGTAGGGCTGGTGCGGGCCGACGAACAGCACCCCGCCCCGCCGGTGGCCGAGCCGGGGGTCGGAGTAGAGCAGGTACGCGGAGCGGTGCAGGGCGACGACCGTCTTGCCGGTGCCCGGGCCGCCGTCCACCACCAGGGCACCCCGGGAGCCGGCCCGGATGATGGCGTCCTGGTCGGCCTGGATGGTGGCCAGCACGTCCCGCATCCGGGCCGACCGGCCGCCGCCCAAGCCGGCGATGAAGGCGGACTGGTCGTCCAGCGCGGCGTGCCCCTCCAGGGCCTCGGCGGTGAACACCTCGTCCCAGTAGTCGGCGATCCGGCCACCGGTCCAGCGGTACCGGCGCCGGCTCACCAGGCCCATCGGATCGGCGTGGGTGGCCCCGAAGAACGGCTCGGCCGCGGGCGAGCGCCAGTCGACCAGCAGCCGTCGGCCCGCGCTGTCGGTGAGGCCGAGCCGCCCGATGTACACCGGCTCCGGGTCGTCGGCGAGGACGACCCGGCCGAGGCACAGGTCCAGGCCGAAGCGGCGCAGGGCGCGCAACCGACCGGTCAGCCTGTGCACCTCGATGTCCCGGTCCATCGCCTCCCGGCCGAGGCCGCCCGGCGCCCGGCGCAGCGCGTCGAGGCGGTCGGACAGGCCAGTGATCGCCTCTTCCAGGCTCTCCGCGACGGCCGCGAAGTGCCGCTCGTCCTCGCCGATCAGTGCCGGGTCGGCCTTGGCGGCGAGGCGGGCGGGAAGGTCGAACGCACTGGTGGTCCGGCTGTTCATGGCATCAGCTCCGATCTGAGGCCTGCGATTGTGCGCCAGCACGGGGGCCTTGCCGCAAGACCCCCCGTGCGCTATACGTTGAGAGTGGCAAGGGGTGGGTTCTCCCC
>NZ_JBIVVI010000292.1:0-8289 GCF_044757675.1 Kitasatospora sp. NPDC091257 | reverse complement strand
CCCAACGAGGGGGGCGGTGTTTATGCCGCGCTGACGGGCTGCTATCGTCCGTCGCAACAACGGAGTACGGGAAGAGGCCAGGTCTGTCCGGACAGCGGACCGATCGCCCCCCGAATCCGCGCAGTCTTCGATGATCCCGCTGTGGTGCTGTGCGCCGGCGCGCGGGGTCGGCGAGAAACCCATCAAGTACCAGTGCCGCTCCGTGGCCGCAGGCCATGCCGACACACCGAGGTTGCCGTATCCATGCGTCACGACGAAGGAGTCCGTGGTGAGTGCTGAACTCACGTCCCTCGCCTCAGGCAGTTGCCACTTCGGGGACGCTGGTTGCGGCTTCCCGGCCCCTGGCCTGAACGAGTTCCAGTTCGAGCCGATCTTCTCCATCGGTAGCTTCGAGTTCAACAAGCCGATGCTGCTGTCGATCATCGTCGCAGCGCTGGTCGTGGTGTTCTTCTGGGCCGCGTTCGCGAAGCCGAAGCTGGTCCCCGGCAAGCTGCAGCTGGTCGGTGAGATCGGCTACGACTTCGTCAAGCGCTCCATCGTCCTGGAGACGATCGGCAAAAAGGGCGAGAAGTACGTCCCGATGCTGGTCTCGATGTTCTTCTTCGTATGGCTGCTGAACATCATGTCGGTCATCCCGTTCGCCCAGTTCCCGGTGACGGCGGCGATCGCGTTCCCGGCCGGCCTGGCCGCGGTCGTGTGGGTCACCTACATGACGCTGACCTTCAAGAAGCACGGCTTCGTCGGCGGTCTCAAGAACCTCTGCTGGCCCTCGGGCATCCCCGGCTGGGTCATGTTCATCCTGGTGCCGATCGAGTTCTTCTCGAACATCTTCGTGCGCCCCTTCACGCTCGCGGTCCGAGCCTTCGCGAACATGTTCGCCGGCCACCTGCTGATCGTGATGTTCTCCATCGCCTCCTGGTACCTGCTCAGCCCGACCCTGGGCGCGCTGTACGGCTCGGCCTCGTTCGTCGTCGCCGTCGGCCTCACCGGCTTCGAGCTGCTGGTCCAGTTCCTGCAGGCCTACATCTTCGTGATGCTGGCCAGCAGCTACATCGCCGGTGCCCTGGAAGAGGCGCACTGAGCCAGGGGCCCACGGCCCTCCTGAACCACCCCCCGGAACGCCCGGTGGCCAATCACCACCGGTACACCATCCCCGCAAAGGACACATTGCAATGAGCATGCTCGCTGAGGTCGGCGTCTACGGTTCCGTCGCTTCGATCGGCTACGGCCTCGCCGCGATCGGCCCCGGCATCGGTGTCGGTCTCATCTTCGGCAACGGCGTTCAGGCCATGGCCCGCCAGCCCGAGGCTGCCGGCCTCATCCGCTCCAACATGTTCATCGGCTTCGCGCTGACCGAGGCGCTCGCCCTCATCGGCATCGTCATGCCGTTCGTCTTCGGCCAGGGCCCCAAGTAATCCCCGCCGTAGACCATTCGAGGAAGGTCCAGATATGACCATCGCGGCTCACCTCGCGGAGGAGGGGGAGATCATGAACCCTCTCCTGCCCGCATGGCCCGAGATCATCATCGGCCTGCTCTGCTTCTTCATCGTCTTCGGTCTGCTCGGCAAGAAGCTCCTCCCCAGCATCGAGAAGGTGCTGTCGGAGCGCCGGGACGCGATCGAGGGCGGCATGGAGCGCGCCGAGGCCGCCCAGGTGGAGGCCCAGGCCCTGCTTGAGCAGTACCGCGCCGAGCTCGCCGAGGCGCGCCACGAGGCTGCCCGCATCGTCGAGCAGGCTCGCGAGCAGGGTGCCGCCCAGCTCGCCGAGATGCGCGAGGAGGGCCAGCGCCAGCGCGAGGCCATCGTCGCCGCCGGTCACGCCCAGATCGAGGCGGACAAGAAGCAGGCCACTGCCGCCCTGCGTCAGGACGTGGGCTCGCTGGCGACCCAGCTGGCGTCCCGCATCGTGGGCGAGTCCCTGGAGGACCACGCCCGGCAGAGCGGCGTCATCGACCGCTTCCTGGACGAGCTGGAGGCCAAGGCCACCGTTGCTCAGGGTGCGGCCAAGTGATCGGCGCCAGCCGTGAGGCCCTCGCTGCCGGCCGGCAGAACCTGGAGAGCCTGACCGACTCCACCTCGGTGGACGCGGCCAAGCTCGCCGAGGAGCTCACCGCCGTCACGGCCGTGCTGGACCGTGAGGTGTCGCTGCGCCGAGTCCTGACGGACCCGTCCCGGTCCGGCCAGGACAAGGCCCAGCTGGTCACCTCGCTGCTGACCGGCCAGGTCTCCGGCGAGGCCGTCGACCTGGTCTCCGGCCTGGTCCGCTCCCGCTGGTCGGGCTCGCGCGACCTGGTGGACGCGACCGAGCAGCTCTCCGCGTACGCGGAGATCATCGCCGCGGACAAGGCCGGCGCCCTGGACGACGTCGAGGACGAGCTCTTCCGCTTCGGCCGGGTGGTGAGCGGCGCGCACGAGCTGCGCGCCGCGCTGACCGAGCCGAAGGCCGGAGCCGTCGCGAAGGCCGAGCTGATCAAGAAGCTGCTCGGCGGCCGCGCCAACGCCGGCACCGTCCGGCTGGTCACCGCCCTCGTCAACGCGCCGCGTGGCCGTAGCCTGGAGCAGGGCCTTGAGTCCTACTCGAAGCTCGCCGCCGCACGCCGTGGCCGCGTGGTGGCCCTGGTCACCACCGCGGTGCCGCTGTCGGACACCCAGAAGGAGCGCCTGTCCGGTGCTCTGGGCCGGATGTACGGCCGCCAGGTCCACCTGAACATCGACGTCGACCCCGAGGTCGTCGGCGGCGTCCAGGTGCAGATCGGCGACGAGATCATCAACGGCACCGTGTCGAGCCGCCTCGAAGGCGCTCGCCAGTCGCTCGAAGGCTGAGTACCGAAGCAGCACATCCGACCCTCGGTCGGGAAACCGGCTCCCCAAGGAGCCGGCACATCGTACGGCCGGTTCGGAAGACCCGGCCGAGAGTCGAATACTTGCGGCCCTCAATGGCGGGCCGAGGATCGCAAACTAGGAGAGCAGGGAAGCCTGATGGCGGAGCTTACGATCCGTCCGGAGGAGATCCGGGACGCGCTGGCCGACTTTGTCCAGTCGTACCAGCCGGACGCCGCTTCTGTGGAAGAGGTCGGCACGGTCACTGACGCGGCGGACGGCATCGCGCATGTCGAGGGCCTGCCCTCGGTCATGGCGAACGAGCTGCTGAAGTTCGAGGACGGCACGCTCGGCCTCGCGCTGAACCTCGACACCCGCGAGATCGGTGTCGTCGTCCTCGGTGAGTTCGGCGGCATCGAAGAGGGCCAGACCGTGCGCCGCACCGGCGAGGTCCTCTCGGTTCCGGTCGGCGACGGCTACCTCGGCCGCGTCGTGGACCCGCTGGGCAACCCGATCGACGGCCTGGGCGACATCGCCGCCACCGGTCGCCGTGCCCTGGAGCTGCAGGCCCCCGGCGTCATGGCCCGCAAGTCGGTCAAGCAGCCGCTGCAGACCGGCATCAAGGCCATCGACGCGATGACCCCGATCGGCCGCGGCCAGCGCCAGCTGATCATCGGTGACCGCCAGACCGGCAAGACCGCGGTGGCCGTCGACACGATCATCAACCAGCGCGACAACTGGCGCTCGGGCGACCCGGAGAAGCAGGTCCGCTGCATCTACGTCGCCGTGGGCCAGAAGGGCTCCACCATCGCGTCCGTCCGCGGCGCCCTGGAGGAGGCCGGCGCGCTGGAGTACACCACCATCGTGGCCGCTCCCGCCTCCGACCCGGCCGGCTTCAAGTACCTCGCCCCGTACACCGGTTCGGCCATCGGCCAGGAGTGGATGTACGACGGCAAGCACGTCCTGATCATCTTCGACGACCTGTCGAAGCAGGCCGAGGCCTACCGTTCCGTCTCCCTGCTGCTGCGCCGCCCGCCGGGCCGCGAGGCCTACCCGGGTGACGTCTTCTACCTGCACTCCCGCCTGCTGGAGCGCTGCGCCAAGCTGAACGACGCCCTGGGCGGCGGCTCGATGACCGGTCTGCCGATCATCGAGACCAAGGCCAACGACGTCTCGGCGTACATCCCGACCAACGTCATCTCCATCACCGACGGCCAGTGCTTCCTGGAGTCCGACCTGTTCAACGCCGGCATCCGCCCGGCCGTGAACGTCGGTATCTCGGTCTCCCGCGTCGGTGGCTCCGCCCAGATCAAGGCCATGCGCTCGGTCGCCGGCCGTCTGCGTCTGGACCTCGCCCAGTACCGTGAGCTGGAGGCCTTCGCCGCCTTCGGTTCCGACCTGGACGCGGCCTCCAAGGCCCAGCTGGAGCGCGGTGCGCGCATGGTCGAGCTGCTGAAGCAGGGCCAGTACCAGCCGTTCCCGGTCGAGGAGCAGGTCGTCTCCATCTGGGCCGGCACCAACGGCAAGCTGGACGACGTCCCGGTCGCCGAGATCCGCCGCTTCGAGCGCGAGTTCCTGGACCACGTCCGCCTGCAGCACAAGGACCTGCTCGCCGGCATCGTCGAGACCGGTCTGCTGGCCGACGGCACCGTCGACGCGCTGACCAGCGCGATCGAGGCCTTCAAGCAGGGTTACCAGACCGCTGACGGCAAGCTGCTCTCCGAGCAGGCCTGAGTCCGGTAGCGAGGGAAAGGACGTAACGACCCATGGGAGCACAGCTTCGGGTCTACAAGCGCCGGATCCGCTCTGTCACCGCGACGAAGAAGATCACCAAGGCGATGGAGATGATCTCCGCGTCGCGCATCGTCAAGGCGCAGCGCGCGGTGGCCGCCTCCACTCCGTACGCCGATGAGCTCACCCGGGCGGTGACGGCGGTGGCCACCCGGTCCAACGCCAAGCACCCGCTCACCACCGAGAACCCGAACGCCAAGCGCGCGGCGGTCCTGCTGATCACGGCGGACCGCGGCCTGGCCGGCGGCTACTCGACCAACGCCATCAAGGCTTCGCTGGTGCTCGCCGAGCGCCTGCGGTCCGAGGGCAAGGACGTGGTGGCGTACATCATCGGCCGCAAGGGCGTCTCGTACTACACGTTCCGCGGTCTGACGATCGAGGGCTCGTGGACGGGATTCTCGGACAAGCCGACGTACGGTGACGCGAAGACCGTGGCGGCCGACCTGATCGAGGCCTTCACGGCCGAGACCGGCGGTGTGGACGAACTCCACCTGGTTTCCACCGAGTTCGTGTCCATGCTGACGCAGAACGCGGTCGAGGCGCGGCTGCTGCCGCTGAAGCTGGACGAGGTCCAGCTCAGCGACCAGACGCCGGCCAAGTCGGAGATCTTCCCGCTGTACGACTTCGAGCCGTCGGCGGAGGGCGTCCTGGACGCGCTGCTGCCGCGGTACGTCGAGAGCCGGATCTACAACGCGCTGCTGCAGTCGGCCGCTTCCGAGCACGCCGCCCGCCGCCGCGCGATGAAGAGCGCGACGGACAATGCCGGCGAGCTCATCAAGTCGCTCACGCGGCTTGCCAACTCGGCCCGTCAGGCCGAGATCACCCAGGAAATCAGCGAGATCGTCGGCGGTGCCAACGCCCTCGCCGACGCTAGCCGCGGGAGCGAATGAGTATGACCACCACTGTTGAGCCGACCACGGCGACGGGCCGCGTCGCGCGGGTCATCGGCCCGGTCGTCGACGTGGAGTTCCCCGTCGACGCGATCCCGGACATGTACAACGCCCTGCACGTCGAGGTGGACAACCCCGACGGCACGGGCAAGAAGACCCTGACCCTTGAGGTCGCCCAGCACCTCGGCGACGGCATGGTCCGCGGCATCTCGATGCAGCCGACCGACGGCCTGGTCCGTGGTTCGCAGGTCTCCGACACCGGTGCGGCGATCTCCGTTCCGGTCGGCCAGATCACCAAGGGCAAGGTGTTCAACGCCCTCGGCGACGTGCTGAACGTCGACCCGGCGGAGTTCGAGAAGCAGGTCGAGGTCCGCTGGCCGATCCACCGCAAGGCCCCGGCGTTCAAGGACCTCGAGTCCAAGACCGAGATGTTCGAGACCGGCATCAAGGTCATCGACCTGCTCACCCCGTACGTCACGGGTGGCAAGATCGGTCTGTTCGGTGGTGCCGGTGTCGGCAAGACCGTTCTGATCCAGGAGATGATCTACCGCGTCGCCGAGAACTTCGGTGGTGTGTCGGTGTTCGCCGGTGTCGGTGAGCGCACCCGTGAGGGCAACGACCTCATCGACGAGATGGTCGACTCGGGCGTTCTGGACAAGACCGCGCTGGTCTTCGGCCAGATGGACGAGCCGCCGGGCACCCGTCTGCGCGTCGCGCTGTCCGCGCTGACCATGGCGGAGTACTTCCGTGACGTCGAGAAGCAGGACGTGCTCCTCTTCATCGACAACATCTTCCGGTTCACCCAGGCCGGTTCCGAGGTGTCGACCCTGCTCGGCCGCATGCCCTCCGCGGTGGGCTACCAGCCGAACCTGGCCGACGAGATGGGCCTCCTGCAGGAGCGCATCACCTCGACCCGCGGTCACTCGATCACCTCGATGCAGGCGATCTACGTCCCCGCGGACGACCTGACCGACCCGGCGCCGGCCACCACCTTCGCCCACCTGGACGCGACGACCGTTCTGTCGCGCCCGATCTCGGAGAAGGGCATCTACCCGGCCGTCGACCCGCTGGACTCCACGTCCCGCATCCTCGACCCGCGGTACATCGCGCAGACCCACTACGACACGGCCATCCGTATCAAGGGGATCCTGCAGAAGTACAAGGACCTCCAGGACATCATCGCGATCCTCGGTATCGACGAGCTGTCCGAGGAGGACAAGGTCACGGTGCACCGTGCCCGCCGCATCGAGCGCTTCCTCTCGCAGAACACCTACGTGGCGAAGCAGTTCACCGGTGTCGAGGGTTCGACCGTGCCGCTGTCCGAGACCATCGAGGCCTTCAACTCGATCGCGGACGGCAAGTACGACTCCGTCCCGGAGCAGGCCTTCTTCATGTGCGGTGGCATCGAGGACCTCGAGAAGAACGCCGCCGAGCTGGCGAAGAAGTAATCGCGGCCGGTAGCAGCTGTGCGTGACCGTGAGGGGTGGCCCCCGAGCCTGGGGACCACCCCTCGCGGCACATCGGCTGTGATTCCGGTCAAATCCGTGCCGCCGGTTTCATGCCGGAGGCGCGGGGCCGTTATTCTTACCGAAACTCCCGAGTAATCGGGCGTTGCATGAGCCTAGGAGCCCACGTTGGCTGAGCTGCACGTCGAGCTGGTCGCAGCCGACCGCAAGGTGTGGTCCGGTGCGGCCACCATCGTCGTCGCCCGTACGGCCTCCGGTGACACCGGCATCATGCCGGGCCACACCCCGGTGCTGAGCGTGCTGGAGACCGGTCCGGTCACCATCCGCACGGTGGACGGCGGCACCGTGATCGCCGCGGTGCACGGCGGCTTCATCTCCTTCGCCGACAACAAGCTGTCTCTGCTCGCGGAGATCGCCGAGCTGGCGGACGAGATCGACGTCGCGCGTGCCGAGCGCGCACTGGAGAAGGCCAAGTCGGGCCTGGACGAGCACGCCGAGCGGCGCGCCGAGGTCCGTCTGTTCGCGGCGCGCGGCCTCAAGGCCCACGTCTGAGTGCGCCGGACCCCGGCTTGGCGGGGTCGACCGACGGTCCCGGGGACGCGTGAGCGTGACCCCGGGACTGTCGTCGTAGTTGGTAGGTCAGCGCGGTCGCTTGATACGACCGCTACGGGGAACGCGGGTAGCGAGGAGGTGGGTGAGCATGGTCCTCGCGCTTGTGGTGTGTGCGGCGGTCGTGGCCCTGGGTGTGATCGGGCTGATGGCCTTCGCCGTCCGGCGCCGCCTGATCCAGCGGGTCGGCGGCACCTTCGACTGCAGTTACCGGCTCAAAATGCCGGCCGACGCCTCGACGCAGCCCGACCTCGACGAGAACGGCAAACCCACCTCAGCCCCGGTCCCCCCGACCGACGGCAAGGGGTGGGTTTTTGGTATCGGCCGGTACAGCGGTGACTCGATCGAGTGGTTCCGGGTCTTCTCGTACGCCCCGCGCCCGCGCAAGGTGCTGCCGCGCCGGGAGATCGAGGTGCTCGGCCGGCGCTACCCGGAGGGCCAGGAGGAGCTGGCGCTGCTGTCCGGCTCGGTGGTGCTGCGGTGCCTGCACAACGGGGCGCCGCTGGAGCTGGCGATGAGCGAGGACGCGCTGACCGGCTTCCTGGCCTGGCTGGAGGCCGCCCCGCCCGGCCAGAGGGTCAATGTCGCGTAGCGACCGGACTCCCGGACGGGCGTGCCCGAGAGCGCGCTGCTGGCCGCCGGTGCGGAGGTCGTTCCGCTGGCCGTCGACGGCGCGGGTCGGGAGGAACTGGCCGCGCGGATCGGTGAGTTGAA
>NZ_JBIVVI010000291.1:0-8295 GCF_044757675.1 Kitasatospora sp. NPDC091257 | reverse complement strand
AAGCAGCAGCCGAAGGGTGCCGCATGATCCGAACAATGGTGGTCGACGACGACGCGCTGGTTCGCCTCGGCCTGGTCGACCTCCTGGCCCAGGACTCGTTCGGCCGCGAGAACGTCCACGTCGAGCTGATCGACCAGTGGCTGCCCGGCGACGACCGGCGCAACGACGCCCTCGCCGCCCTCGCGGCGACGGCGCGGCTCCCCGTCGTCGCCTCCACCAACGCCCACCACGCCGGCCCCGCCCAGGGCCGCCTTGCGCAGAGCCTCGCCGCGCTGCACGACCGCCGCACCCTCCAGGACGCGGTCGGCTGGACCAGGGCGGCCGGCACCGCGCACCTGCGCTCGGGCCGTGAGATGGCCGGCCGGCTGGCCCGCTTCCCCGGGGTGCAGCGGGCCACCGCCGAACTCGGCCGGGCCTGCGCCTTCGACTTCGCCCGGCTGGATCCGGAGCTGCCCGGTTTCCCCGTGGCCGAGGGCGAGAGCGAGATCAGCCACCTGCGCGCCCTGGTCGCGGCCGGCGGCCCGGGCCGCTTCGGCCCCGGCAACGCCGCCGCCCGCCGCCAGCTCGGCCGGGAGCTGGACGTGATCGAGGACCTCGACCTGGCCGGCTACTTCCTGATCGTGCACGACATCGTGGACTTCTGCCGGAGCCGGGACATCTGGTGCCAGGGCCGCGGCTCGGCCGCCAACTCGGCGGTCTGCTACGCCCTCGGGATCACCGCCGTCGACCCGATCCACTACAAGCTGCTGTTCGAACGCTTCCTCTCCACGGCCCGGGACGGGCCGCCCGACATCGACCTGGACATCGAGAACCGCCGCCGCGAGGAGGTCATCCAGTACGTCTACGGCCGCTACGGGCGCGAGCACGCCGCCCAGGTCGCCAATGTGATCACCTACCGGCCCCGGCTGGCGATCCGCGACGCCGCCCGGGTGCTCGGCTACCCGCAGGGGCAGGTGGACGCGTTCAGCCGGCAGACCGACTTCCGCTCGGCCCCCGGCGCGGACGCCGTCATCCCCGCCGACGTGCTCCAGCTCGCCACCCAGCTGCACGGCCTGCCCCGGCACCTGGGCATCCACTCGGGCGGCATGGTGCTCACCCGGGAGCCGATCGGCGAGATCTGCCCCACCGAGTGGGCCCGGATGCCCGGGCGCTCCGTGCTCCAGTGGGACAAGGAGTCCACCGCCGGCGCCGGACTGGTGAAGATCGACCTGCTCGGCCTCGGCATGCTGGCCGCCCTGCACGACGCCTGCGACCTGGTCGCGGAGCACCACGGTCTGCGCTACGACCTGGCCACCATCCCGGACGACGACAAGGGCGTGTACGCGATGCTGCGCCGGGCCGACACCGTCGGCGTGTTCCAGGTCGAGTCCCGGGCGCAGATGGCGACCCTGCCCCGGCTCAAGCCGGACCACTTCTACGACCTGGTGGTCGAGGTCGCGCTGATCCGCCCCGGACCGATCCAGGGCGGCTCCGTCCACCCGTACCTGCGCCGCCGCGCCGGGGCGGAGCCGGCCGGCTGCCCGCACCCGCTGATGGAGAACGCGCTCGGCAAGACCCTGGGGGTGCCGCTGTTCCAGGAGCAGATGATGCAACTCGCCATCGACTGCGCCGGGTTCACCCCGGCCGAGGCCGACCGGCTGCGGCAGGCGATGGGCGCCAAGCGCTCGCACGAGCGGGTCGCCCGGCTGCGCGACCGGCTGCTGGGCGGGATGGCCGAGCGCGGCATCCCGCCCGAGGTGGCGGAGGACGTCTACGGCAAGATCGAGGCCTTCTCCAACTACGGCTTCCCGGAGAGCCACGCGATCAGCTTCGCCTACCTGGTGTACGCCAGCGCCTGGCTGAAGCACCACTTCCCGGCGGCCTTCACCTGTGCCCTGCTGGCCAACCAGCCGATGGGCTTCTACTCGCCGCTCAGCCTGGTCGCGGACGTCCGCCGGCACGGTGTGCGGGTGCGCGGGGTGGACGTCAACGCCAGCGGGGCGCGGCCCACCCTGGAACCGTACCGGGGGCCGACCCCCGGGCCGCCGCTGACGGCAGGGCGCCCGCAGCCGGCGATCCGGCTCGGCCTGGAGACGGTGCGCGGCATCGGCACCCCGCAGGCCGAGGCGATCGTGGCCGGGCAGCCGTACGCGGACCTGGAGGACTTCGCCCGCCGCACCGGCCTGCCCGGGCCCGCCCTGGAGGCGCTGGCGACGGCCGGGGCCTTCGACTGCTTCGAGTTGACGAGACGTCAGGCACTGTGGGCGGCAGGGGCGTTCGCCGGGATCTCGGCCGATCTGATCCCCGGCACCACGCCCGGTGCCGAGGCGCCGGAGCTGCCCGGGATGAGCCCGGTCGAGGAGACCATCGCCGACCTGTGGGCCACCGGCACCTCCGCCACCAGCCACCCGCTCCAGCACCTGCGCGCCCGGCTGGAGCGCGGCGGCGCCCTCTGTGCCGACCGGCTCGCGGACGTGCCGCCGGGGACGGCGGTGGTGGTCGGCGGCCTGGTCACCCACCGGCAGCGGCCGCCGACGGCCGGCGGGGTGCTCTTCCTCAGCCTGGAGGACGAGACCGGGCTGATCAACGTGATCTGCAACCGCCCGGTCTGGGAGTCCCGGCGCCGCACCGCCCTGGACCGGGCCGGGCTGCTGGTGCACGGGCACATCGAGCGCGACCGGGGCGCCACCAACCTGATCGCCACCCGGCTCGCCCCGCTCCGGATCGGCCTCTGAGCGGGGCGGGCCGGTGTGCTTCCGCCCGTCGGTGCGCGTCGACGCGTCGGGGTACGGCTAGAAGGCAGGCTGGTCGGCGAGGTCGAAGATCCGCAGGTCGGTGAGGCGGACGGTGTACCAGACCTCCTGGCTGCCCCCGCGTCCCAGGCCTTCGCCCCGCCCTACGCCTGCGCCCCCGGCTGCCGCCCCTTGCCCGGCGCTCCGGCGAAGGCCTGGGCGATCGGGAGCCAGGCGGTGGCGACCGGCCCGGTGGCGGTGAGGGCGAGGTCGTCCCGGTGGCGGCGCTGGGTCACCAGCAGGCAGAAGTCCAGGGCGGGGCCGGACACCACGTCCTCGGCCCCGGCCGGGCCGATGGACCAGGTCCCGCCGTCCGGCGCGGTCAGGTCGAGCCGGACCGGCTGCTCGGGCGCGGGCAGTCCGTGCAGGGTGAAGGCGAAGCTCAGGGTGCGCAGCCCCAGGTGGGCGATGTGCCGCAGCCGGTCGGTGGGCTCACGGGTGGCGCCGAGTGCGTCCGCGACGTCCTGGCCGTGCGCCCAGGTCTCCATCAGCCGGGCGGTGGCCATCGAGGCGGGCTTCATCGGCGGGCCGAACCAGGGCAGCCGGACGTCGGCCGGGGCGGCGGCGAGTGCGGCCAGCACCTGCGCCCGACCGGCCCGCCAGCGGGCGAGCAGTGCCGCGGGCTCGGCGGCCGCACCCGTACGGGCGCCCTCCTCGACCGGGTCGGCGCCGGCCGCCACCAGTTCGGTGAAGCGCCCGCCGAGCGAGGTGCCGAAGCCCTCCGGGTCGCGCGCGGCCAGGGCCGTCCAGTCGTCGGTCCAGGCCAGGTGGGCGATCTGGTGCGCCACTGTCCAGCCCTCGGCGGGCGTCGGGCGGGCCCAGTCCCCGGCGGGCAGCCCGGCGACCAGGTCGTCCAGCACCGCGCTCTCGTCCCGCAGGTCCGCCAGCAGTCCGCCCAGGACGTCGCCCGGGGCGTTCGGGTCGGTCATCGGTTTCCCTCCGGTCGAAGGCGGTTGCCGTCCGGCAGTTGCTACCCGCCGGTAGCGTACGGGCGCACCCTATGCCCGCCCGGCCGCCGGTGTCCGCGACTCCACGAAACACGCATGTCAGGACTCTCGCCACCGGCCCCACCGCGTGTGACAATTCCGCGATGACCAGGGCTGCGGACCCCCACCTTGCGCAACCCGTCGCCGACGCTGCGCGACCCGACGACCCCGAACTGGCCGCGCGCGCCGCCGAGCTGGTGCGGGACGCCGTGCTCGGTGACCTCGCCCGCCGGGTGGTGGCCGAGTGCGGCGTCGACGTCGGCCTGGTCGGCGTGCCCGAGCCGCTGCCCGGCAGCCGCCCCGACAGCGAGGGCATGGTGCTGCGGCACTGGGCCGGCACCCGGGCCGACCTGCTGCACGACGTCCCCGTCCCGGCCGGACTCGGCCTCGGCGGCCGGGCGCTCGCCGAGCGCTCGCCGACCTGGGTGCCCGACTACCGTGCGGCGACGACGATTTCGCACCACTACGACGCGGCCGTGGCCGCCGAGGACCTGTACGCGATGCTCACCGTCCCGCTGATGGACGGCGGCACCGTGCACGGCGTGGTGTACGCCTCGCTGCGCACCGTCGTCCCGTTCGGGGACGTGCGGATCTCCGCGGTCGGCACGCTGGCGAGGGCGGCGGCCCGGGCGCTCGCCGGGGCCGCCGCCTGGAGTCGCGAGCGGCCCCGGAAGGCCGCCCCCGTAGCGCCGTTGACCCCGCGCGAGCACGAGGTGCTGCGCTGGGCGGCGACCGGCCGGACCAACCCGGAGATCGCCGCCCGACTGGGCCTGACCTGCAACACGGTGACGGGCTACCTCAAGTCCGCGATGCGCAAGCTCGGCGTCCGCAACCGGACCGAACTCGCCCTCGCGGCGAGGGAGTCGGGGCTCGTCAGTTGACCTGGCGCTCCCGCCCGGTCCAGTACGGCTCGCGCAGCCGGAACTTCTGCAGCTTCCCGGTGGCGGTGCGCGGCAGGGCGTCCCGGAACTCCACCGTGGTGGGCGACTTGTAGCCGGCCAGCCGCTGCTTGCAGTGCGCGATCAACTCGGCCTCGGTGACCGCCTCGTGGCCTTCCCGGAGCACCACCAGCGCCTTCACCGTCTCGCCCCACTTCTCGTGCGGAACGCCGATCACCGCCGTCTCGGCGACCGCCGGATGGTCGTACAGGCAGTCCTCCACCTCGATCGAGGAGACGTTCTCCCCGCCGCTGATGATGACGTCCTTCTTGCGGTCGGAGATGGTCAGCTGCCCGTCCGTGAGGGTGCCGCCGTCGCCGGTGTGGAACCAGCCGTCCCGCAGTGCCTCGGCGGAGGCCTCCGGCTGCTGCCAGTAGCCGTCCAGGACGGTGTTGGAGCGCACCAGCACCTCCCCGGAGGGATCCACCCGCAGCTGGGTGCCGAGCGCCGGGGCGCCCGCCTGCACCAGCTTCTCGGCCCGCTCGGCGGCCGGCAGCGCGTCCCACTCGGCCCGGGTGCGGTTGACCGTGACCGCGGGGGAGGTCTCGGTCAGGCCGTACAGCTGCATGAACTCCCAGCCCAGCTGCTCCTCGACCTGCTGCACCACCGAGGTCGGCGGCGGGGCGCCGGCCACGATCATCCGCACCCGGTCCCGGCCGGGCACCGGGCCGTCCCGGTCGGCGGCCGCGTCCAGCACCATCTGGACCACGGCCGGCGCGCCGGACAGGAAGGTCACCCCGTGCCGCTCGACCCGGCGCAGGATCTCCGCGCCGTCCACCTTGCGCAGCACGATGTGCCGGGCGCCCAGGCCGGTGAGCGAGAACGGCAGGCCCCAGCCGTTGGCGTGGAACATCGGCAGGGTGTGCAGGTAGACGTCCCGGTCGTTCGCGCCGTAGTGCAGGCCCATCAGCGTCGCGTTCAGCCAGATGTTGCGGTGGGTGAGCTGAACGCCCTTGGGGCGGGCGGTGGTTCCGCTGGTGTAGTTGATGGTGGCGGTGTCGTTCTCGTCCACCGCGTACCGCCGCGGGGTGCCGTCGAAGTCGTACAGCACGGCGTCGCTGTCCGCGCCCAGCACGAACTTGTGCTTGGCCACCACCCCGTGCAGGGAGTCGGCGACCTCGGGGTCGACCAGCAGCACCGAGGCGCCGCTCTGCTCGACGATGTACGACACCTCCTCGGCCTTCAGCCGGAAGTTCACCGGCACCAGCACCCGGCCGTGCCCGCTCACCCCGAAGAAGGAGGTCAGCAGCCGGGCCGAGTTGTGCGAGACGACCGCGACCCGCTCGCCCGGCCCGACGCCGAGCCGGTCCAGCCCGGCGGCCTGGGCCCGGGCCAGCTCGGCGACCCTGCGGTAGCTCAGCTCGCCCCAGGATTCGGCCGGCTGCACCGGCTCGTCGACGATGCCGACCCGGTCGCCGTAGACCAGCTCGGCCCGGTCGAGGAAGTCCATCACGGAGAGTGGAATCTGCATGCGCCCACTGTCCTCCCCCGCCCGCGCCCTGCACACCCCCGAACGGGGGTGTCATCCGCCCGTGGGCACCGGATCCGCCTCCCCGGCCGCTGTCAGCGCCGCCACCAGCCGGTCGCGGGCCTCCGTCTGGGCGGCGATCCGGCGCTCCAGCACCGCCAGCCGCTCCCGGGCGATCCCCAGCACCCGCGCGGACGGCCGGCCCGCCAGCACGTCCCCGTCCAGGCACCCCAGCAGCGGCCGGAGGTCCTCCAGGGTGAGCCCGGCGGCGACCAGCGCGCGGATGTTGCGCACCCGGACGACCGCCGACTCGCCGTACTCGCGGTAGCCGTTCGGCGCCCGCCCGGACTCGATCAGCCCGGCCTGCTCGTAGTGCCGCAGAGCGCGCGCGGTACTGCCCGTCCGGGCCGCCAGCTCGCCGATCCGCACCGCCACCCGTCCCCTCCCGGTCAGCCCACCAGCGCGCCGCCGTCCACCGAGAACACCACGCCGGTCACGAACGCGGCCTGCGGCGAGGCCAGTTGGGTGATCGCCCAGGCCACCTCCGCCGGGCGGCCGATCCGGCCCAGCGGGGTGTGCTCGATCTGCCACCGCCGGATCGCCGCCCGCTGCTCGGGGCCGTACCCGGAGTGCTCGCCGATCGGCGTGTCGATCGCCCCGGGCGCCACCGCCACCACCCGGACCCCGCGCGGCGCCAGCTCCACCGCCCAGCTGCGGGTGACCGTCTCCAGTGCCGCCTTGCTCGCCGCGTACACCGGGTTGCCCGGCCAGCCCCGCTGCCCGACGGCCGTGCTGACGTTGACCACCACGCCCCGGCTCCGCTCCAGCTCGGGCAGCGCGGCCTGCCCGAGCAGCACCGGGGCGACCAGGTTGGTCGCCAGCAGCGCCTCGACGCCCGCCCGGTCGAAGTCGCCGAGGCCCTGCCGGCTCTGCACGATCGCGGCATTGTTGACCAGCACGTCCAGCCGCCCGAACCGCTCCACGGCCACCCGGACGATCTCCTCCGGGGCGTCCGGCCCGGTCACGTCCGCGGTCAGCGGCTCGATCAGCGCCGGGTGCGCGGCCGCCGTCCCGGCCAGCGGTTCGAGCCGCCGTCCCACCGCCAGCACCCGCGCCCCCTCGGCCGCGAAGGCCCGCGCCGTCTCCCGCCCGATCCCCGTCCCGGCCCCGGTGACCACCACGACCCTGCCCCGCGTCCCGCTCTCGTCGTTCATGTCCCCACCCTGCGACCCTGCCGCCAACGTCAGGGTCAAGCGGGAGCCCCGCCCGCCGCTCGCCGAACCCGCCGCTCGCCGAACCCGCCGCTCGCCGAACCCGCCGCTCGCCGAACCCGGCGCGAACAGCGGGCCCGGGCCCGCTGTTCGCGCCCCAGCCTGCTAGGAAGGTCGCAACGCACGGTCCAACCACGGGGAGCACACCCATGAACGATCAACGGTCCGGCCCGCTCTACGAGGCCGTCGGCGGCATCGACGCCCTGCGCCGGCTCAGCCGCACCTTCTACCGGGACGTCCTCGCCGACCCCCTGCTCGCCCCGGTCTTCGCCGACTTCACCCCCACCCACATCGAGCGCGTCGCGGTCTGGCTGGCCGAGGTCTTCGGCGGCCCGGCGGGCTACACCGGTGAACTGGGCGGTCACCAGGCGCTGCTCCGCGCCCACCTGGGCCTGGCCATCACCGAGGAGCAGCGGCTGCGCTGGATGGAGCTGATGGCCGAGGCCGTCCGCGCGGAGCTGCCCGAGGACGAGCTGCTGCGCCGCCGGGTGCTGGAGTACTTCGACTGGGGCACCAGGATCGCCGAGGACGTCTCCGCCTCCCCGGTCGGCACCGACCTCGGCGATCCCGGCCCGACCCCGCGCTGGGGCTGGGAGGGTCTCAAGTGACCGTCGCCGCACCGCCGATGGCCGACGGCCTGCTGCTGCGCCCCTTCGAGGACGCCGACGCGCCGGCCCTGATCGAGGCCTACCGGGACGAGACCCTGCGCCGCTTCCTCCGTACCCTGGTGGACGACGCCGACCAGGCCGCGCACTGGCTGCGCGCCCAGGAGGAGGGCCGGGCGGCCGGCACCCGGTACAGCTTCGCCGTCCTGGACGGCGGCGAGCTGGTCGGCAACGTCGCGCTCAAGTACCCCGCCCC
>NZ_JBIVVI010000290.1:0-8299 GCF_044757675.1 Kitasatospora sp. NPDC091257 | reverse complement strand
CGTTTCTTCCGTTCGGCCTGCGGCTAACGTCCGACAGGTGAACCGCGACGCCACCTCCCCGCGACGCAGCACCTCCGCTCCGCGTCCTGCGGCCACGCGGCCGACCCCGTCCGCGGTGCCCGCTCGCTGCCCGAACTGCTCGCGCACCTCGCCCGGGCCCACCCCGACCGGCCCGCCCTGGGCGACGGGGTCCGCAGCCTCGACTACCGCACGGTCGACGCCGCGGCCGGCCGGATCGCCGCCCGGCTGGCCGCCGCCGGCACCGGCCGGGGCGACCGGGTCGCCCTGGTCGGGCCCCGGGACGCCCGGATGCTGGTGCTGCTGTACGGGGTGCTGCGCTCGGGCGCGGCGGCCGTGCTGGCCGATCCGGACTGGTCGGCGGCCGACCTGGCCCGGCGGCTGGCGTCCGTGCGGGTGGCCCGGGTGCTGGCCACCGAGGGCGGGCTCGGCGGGGAGGTGGTGGACGTCGGGGCCGGGCGGACGCCGGGCGTCGAGCGCGCGGAGGCGCTGAGCGTCGAGGACGCCGAGGCGCCGGGCACCGGGACCGGGCAGGCGCCGGGCACCGGTGTCGGGGTCGCGCCGGCCGTCGAGGCGCTGCCGGGGCCGCGGTCGGCGACCGTCGAGGTACGGGGCGAGGACCTCGCCTACCTCTCCTTCACCTCCGGGTCGAGCGGCGAGCCCAAGGCGGTGGCCGTCACCCACGCCAACGCCGTGCACTACGCCCGGGCGCTGGCCGGGCGGCTCGGCCTCACCGAGGCCGACGCCCCGTGCGCCGCGCACGTCACCACCCTGGCCGCCGACCTCGGCCACACCGCCTGGCTGCTCGCCCTGGCCACCGGCGGCTCGGTGCACCTCGTGCCGGACCGCGAGGTGCGCGACCCGGAGGCCTTCTGGGCCTCGCTGCGGCGGGCCCGGGTGGACGTGCTGAAGACCACCCCCTCGCACCTGACCGCCCTGCTGGAGGGCCGTCCGGCCGACTCCCCGCCGCTGCACACCGTGCTGCTCGGTGGCGAGCCGCTGCCCCGCGCGCTGGCCGCCGCCCTGCTCGACCGGGGCACCACCGCGCGGCTGGCCAACCACTACGGCCCGACCGAGACCACCGTCGGCGCCACCTGCCTGCTCGTCACCTCCGCCGGCCAACTGCCCGCCGAGGAAGCGACCGTACCGATCGGCACCGGGATCGGCGAGGTGCTGCTGACCGTGGTGGACGGCGCCGGCCGGGCGGTACCGGACGGCACGGTCGGCGAACTGCTCATCGGGGGCCGGGGCGTGACCGCCGGCTACTACGGCCGGCCGGCCGAGACCGCGCGCGGCTTCGTCCGGCACGACGGCCAACTCGTCTACCGCACCGGGGACCTGTGCCGCCGGCGGGGGGACGGCGACCTGGTCTTCCTGGGCCGGGTGGACCGCCAGGTGAAGGTCCGCGGCTACCGGGTGGACCTCGCCGAGGTCGAGCGGGCGATGGACGGCCACCCCGGCGTCGCCCGCTCGGCGGCGCTGCTGCGGGAGACCGCACTCGGCAACCAACTGATCGGCGTCGTCCGGCTGTTGGGAGGTGTCGACGGCTCGGAGGGGCCGAAGGGGACAGCAGGGCCGACGGAGGCAGCGGAGGCAGCGGAGTCGGCGGGGTCGGCGGGGTCGGCGGGGGAGGAGACGCTGGAGGACCTGCGCGCGCACCTGCGGGACCGGCTGCCCGGCTACTCCGTGCCGCAGCCGATCCTGGTGCTGCCGCAGTTCCCGGTCGGGCCGAACGGCAAGCTCGACCGGCAGCGGCTGGCCGAGCTGGCGGCCGAACTGGTCGAGGCCCGGGCGGAGTCCAGCGGCACCGCCGGGAGCGGCCCGGCCGGGGAGATCGCCCGGTTCTGGGCGGGCGCCCTCGGCCTGCCCGCGGTCGGGCCGCGCGCCGACGTGCTCGCCCTCGGCGGGGACTCCATCCTCGCCATGCGCACCATCGCCTTCCTGCGGCGCTCCGGCCTGCGGGTCGCCTACGAGGACTTCTACCGGTACCCGACGGCCGAGGGCCTGGCGGCGGTCGCCGTCCCGGCCGCGCCGTCCGTCCCCGCCCCGCGCGGTGACGCCGACGGCTACCGACTCGCCCCGGCACAGCGCTGGTTGTACCGGCAGCGGTCGCTGCGGGAGCCGCGGCACTGGAACCAGTCCGTGCTGCTGCGCTGCCGCACCGCCGTCGACCCGGAGGCGCTCTCGGCGGCCGTCGCGGCCGTCCTGGAGCGGCACCCGGCGCTGCGCCGCCCGGTCACCCCCGACGGCTGCGGCGAGCTCCGGGAGGTGGCCGGCCTCGACCCGGTCTCCTGTTCCCGGATCCCGCGCGCGGCCGGGGAGATCGCCGACACCGTCGCCGGGGTCTGCACCGAACTCCACCGCAGCCTCGACCCGGCGGCCGGCCGGCTGCTGCGCGCCCACCTGTTCACCGGTCCGCCCGGCACCGACGACCGGCTCGCGCTGATCGCGCACCACCTGGTGGTCGACGGGCTGTCCTGGCGGATCCTGCTGGACGACCTGGCGCACGCGTACCGGGCGGTGCTCGACCGGAAGCCGGCCGATCTGCCGCCGACGGCGGACTTCTACGCCTGGGCGGCGGCCGCGTCTCCCGCCGCCGAGCCGGTCGCGGGGGAGGCCGGGGAGCCCGCGGTCGGGGAGGTCGCGGCCAGGGAGGTCGCCGTCGGAGAGGTCCAGGAGCCCGGGGCGCTCAGCTGGGCGCTCGACCCGGCGGCCACCGCCCGGCTGATCGCCCGGCACGGCGCCGGGTCCGGGCTGGAGGCCGTGCTGCTGGCCGCCTTCGCCGGGGCCGTCACCGGCGACAGCGGCCGTCCCCGGCTCGCGGTGGAGGTCGAGACCCACGGCCGGGACATGGTCGGCGACGAGGGCGAATTCCTGGACACCGTCGGCTGGTTCACCGCCGTCAAGCACGTCGCTCTGGACGCCGGGGCCACCCCGGACACCGTGGCGCGGCGGCTGCGCGAGGCACTCGTCCGGCCGATGGACGCGCCCGGCGGGCGGCCCGCCGTCGGCTTCAACTTCCTCGGCACCTTCCGGCTGCCCGAGGAACCCGCGCTGGACTGGACGGTCGCCGCCGAACAGGCCGGGACGGCCCGCTGTACCGGGGGCGACCCGCTGTACGAACTGCGCCTCACCGCACGGGTGGTGGAGCAGCGGTTGGTCGCCGACCTGGTGTACGGGCGGCCCGGCCTGCCGCACTCCGCCGCCGAGCGGATCACCGGGCGGTTCGCCCGGGCGGTGGCGGCCGAGGCGCGGGCCCCGGAGGCCGCACCGGTCGTCCGGGCGCCGCTGTCCACCTCCGGCCAGCTGCTGCACCCCGGCGTCGCCCCGGCGGCCCGGGCGAGGGTGGGCGAACCCGCCCGGGTGCTGCTCACCGGCGCGACCGGCTACCTCGGGCGGCACCTGCTGGAGGCCTTCCTCCGCCGCGGCGCCGAGGTCACCTGCCTGGTGCGGGCCGCGGACGACGCCGAGGCGCTGAAGCGGCTCGGTGCCGGGGCGGCCGGCCCCGTCCGCGCGCTCGCCGGGGACATCGACCGGGACGGCCTCGGTCTCTCCCCGGCCGGGCTGGAACTCGCCCGGGGCGCCCACCTGGTGGTGCACGCGGCGGCGGACGTCCGGCTGGTGGCCTCGCCCGACGAGCTGGAGCGCACCAACCACACGGCGGTGCGGCGGCTGCTCGACTGGCTCGGGGAGAACGCGCCGGACGCCCGGCTCCACCACGTCTCCACGCTCGCCGTCTCCGGTGGCGTCGACGGCCCGCCGCGCCGCTTCAGCGAGGCGGACCTGGAGATCGGCCAGTACTTCCGCACCCCGTACGAGCGGACCAAGTACCGGGCCGAGCAGGCCGTCCGGGCCTGGGCCGCCCGCGGGCACACCGCCCACCTGCACCGCAGCGGCCACATCGCGGCGCACAGCCGGACCGGCGCGTTCCAGGCCAACGCCGGCGACAACCGGATCTATCAGCTGATCCGCGGCTACCTGCTGGCCGGCGCCGCGCCGAGCCGGCCGGACACCGCCTTCGCGTTCTCGTACGTGGACACGGTGGCCGCCGGGATCGCCGCGATCGCCCTCGACCCGTACGCCGCGCCCGGCGCGTACCACGTGGAGACGCCGCACGCCGTCCCGCACGACGAGCTGGTGCGGTGGCTGGCCGGGCACGGCCACCCCGTGCGGCTCACCGACGAGGAGGGCTTCGCGGCCGCCCTGGCCCGGGCCGAGCGCCGCCACCCGACGGCCGCCCGGGTGGCCGCCGCGTGGGCGGCGCAGGAGGAACGCCGGGTGCTGGTGGACAGCGCGTACACCACCGCGGTGCTCGACCGGCTGGGCGTGCGCTTCGCCGCGCCGACCCCGCAGTGGTGGTCGGCCGCGCTCACCTGGGCCGCCGAGGCCGGCTACCTGCCGGGCGTCGGCCCGATCCCACCCACCCGTGACGACATCCGCGACGAACGTCGCGACCGACGTCGTGACGACATCCGTGAAGGCAGGACCAACCCGTGAAGGCAGGCCCCGTGTCCCAGCTCTCCCCGGTGCTCAAGCAGGCCACCCCGGTCGTCGCCGTACGCGGCGAAGGACTCCACCTCTACGACGCCGCCGGCCGCGGCTACCTCGACTTCACCTCCGGAGTGGGGGTGACCAGCACCGGCCACTGTCACCCGAAGGTGGTCGAGGCCGTCCGGGAGCAGGCCGGCCGACTGATCCACGGGCAGTACACCACCGTGCTGCACGACCAGCTCCTCACGCTCACCGAGCGGCTCGGCGAGGTGCTGCCGCCCGGCCTGGACTCGCTGTTCTACGCCACCGCCGGCACCGAGGCGGTGGAGGCCGCGCTGCGGCTCGCCCGGCACGCCACCGGACGGCAGAACGTGATCGTCTTCGAGGGCTCCTTCCACGGCCGGACCATGGGCGCGGCCTCGCTGACCACGGCCGGCACCCGGTTCCGGGCCGGTATCGGCCCGCTGATGCCCGGGGTCGCGGTGGCGCCCTTCCCGGCCGCGTTCCGGCTGGGCCTGTCCGAGGACGAGGCGGTCGCGCACGCCCTGCGCGGACTGGACGAGGTGCTCGCCACCGTCTCCGCGCCCGCCGAGACGGCCGCCGTGTTCGTCGAGCCGGTGCTCGGCGAGGGCGGCTACGTCCCGGCCCCGCCCGGCTTCCTGGCCGGGCTGCGCGAGCGGGCCGACCGGCACGGCATCCTGCTGGTGGTGGACGAGGTGCAGACCGGCTTCGGCCGTACCGGCCGGTTCTGGGCCCACGAGCACGAGAGCGCCCACCCGGACGGGGCCGGCGTCCGTCCCGACGTCCTGATCACCGCCAAGGGGCTGGCCAGCGGCTTCCCGCTGTCCGCGATCGCCGCGTCCACCGAGCTGATGGGGCGTGCCTGGCCGGGCTCGCAGGGCGGCACCTACGGCGGCAACCCGGTGGCCTGCGCCGCCGCGCTGGCGACCCTGGACGTGCTGCGCGAGGAGCGGCTGGTCGAGAACGCGGCCGAGCAGGGCGTCCGGCTGCTGGCCGGGCTGCGGGCGGTGGCAGCCGGGACGCCCGGGATCGCCGACGTCCGCGGGCTCGGGTTGATGGCCGCCAGCGAGTTCTGCCGTCCCGACGGCACGCCGGACCCGGAGGCGGCCCGGCGCGCCCAGCAGGCCGCGGCCGAGCACGGGCTGCTGCTGTTGCTGTGCGGGATCCACCTCAACGTGGTCCGGATGATCCCCGCGCTGGTCGTCACGGCCGAACAGATCGACGAGGGCCTGGAGTTGTGGGCGAAGGCCGTTGCGGCCGGCGGCCGGTAGGGAGGAGAGGACATGGATGCGGTGACCGAAATCGGCTGGAGCAGCCTGGAGTTGGACGCCCGGCGGGAGCTCTGGTCGCTCCCGCTGGGGGAGCAGGAGCGGCGGCTGCTCTGGGCCGACGCGCGGGCCGGGCGGTGGGACGCGGCCGGGGAGGTGCGGGCCCGGCTGCGGGAGTTCGTCCGGAACGCCGCCGACTCGGTCGGCATCACCCATGTGAGCGGCCTGGTGGACCCGGCCCGCCCGGAGCAGGAGATCACCGAGGTGCTCTCCTTCCTGCTGCGGGACTTCGGCCGGATCGTCCCGCAGAACGGGCGCGGCGACCTCACCTCGGTGCTGCACGACCAGGACGGTGACGGCAACACCGAACTCGGCTTCCACTGCGACACCTGCGACCTGCTGGTCCTGCTGTGCCTGCGGCCCGCCTTCGACGGCGGCGGGCTGACCAAGCTGGCGAGCGCCCGGCACGTGCACGACCTGATCCAGCGGGAGCGGCCCGACGCGCTGGCCACGCTCCGCGAGGAGTGGACCTTCGAGCGCAGCGGCCGGGCCGGCCCGCAGGTGGTGGTCACCCCCATCCTGTACGACCGCAAGGACGGGACGGTCGGCTGCTACTACCAGACCCGCACCGTCCGTTCCTCGCCCGACCGCGGCGGGCCGGAACTGACGGACCATCAGTGGGAGGCGCTCGGCGTGCTGGACGAGGTGCTCTACCGGCCGGAGATCGCCTTCGGGCTGCCGATGGCCGCCGGGGACCTGCTGATCATCCGCAACAGCCGGGTGCTGCACGGGCGTTCGCCGTTCGTCGACGAGCCCGGGCCGTACTCCCGGCGGATGCTGCGGGTCTGGGTGAACGAGGGGGAGGAGTGGGCGCCGTGACCACCGGAGGAGATCCCGGTGCGGTGACCGCACCGCACGGACGGGTGGCGATCGTCACCGGCGGGGGCAGCGGGCTGGGCCGGGCCTCGGCTCTGGCCCTGCTGGCGGCCGGCTGGACCGTGGTCGTCGCCGGGCGCCGCAAGGACGCGCTGGAGGGGACCGCGGCCCTGGCCGGTCCGGCCGCCGACCGGGTGCTGCCCGTCCCGACCGACATCCGCAGCCCGGAGGAGGTGGCCCGGCTCTTCGACACCGTCCTCGACCGGTACGGCCGGCTGGACCTGCTGTTCAACAACGCGGGTGCCGCCGCCCCGCGCCGGCCGATCGCCGAGACCCCGTTCGAGGACTGGAACCGGGTGCTGGACACCATCGTCACCGGCGGATTCCTCTGCGCCCGCGAGGCCTTCCGGGTGATGAGCACCCAGTCCCCGCAGGGCGGACGGATCATCAACAACGGCGCGCCCTCGGCCTACGTGCCGCGTCCCAACTCGATCGCGTACACCGCCGCCAAGCACGCCGTCCTCGGTCTCACCAAGGTGCTCGCCCTGGACGGCCGGCCGTACGGCATCTCCTGCGGGCAGATCGACGTCGGCAACGTCACCCCGGTGGACGGCGGCCCGCAGCCGGCCGCGATGCAGGCCGACCGGACCATGGCCGTCGAGGCGACCATCCCGGTGGACCGCTTCACCGAGGCGCTGGTGCTGATGGCCTCGCAGCCGCCGGACACCACCATCCAGTCCCTGGTGGTGCTGCCGACCACCATGCCGTTCGTCGGACGGGGTTGAGCCGTGCTGGTCAGCGCACGCTCCTTCGCGGAGTACCGGGCGATGTTCGCGCTGGGGGAGCGGGACCTGGAGCAGCGCATCCTGGACTGCCCGGCCGGCGCGGCGAGCTTCGTCGCCGAGGCCGGGCGGCGCGGTGTCGACGCCGTCGCCGTCGACCTCCAGTACGCCGAACACCGCGAGGAGCTGGGCCTGCTGGTGGAGCGGGAGACCGCGTTCAAACGCGAGCTGCTGGTGAAGGAGACCGAGGGCTGGGACCGGTCCTGGTACGCCGACGCGGACGACATGATCCGCCAGTGGACCGCCAACGCCCGCACCTTCCGCGCCGACATCGCCGCCCGCCCCGAGCGCTACGTGGCCGGCTCGCTGCCCGAACTCCCCTTCGCCGACGACTCCTTCGACCTGGTGCTCAGCTCGCACCTGCTGTTCTCCTACGGCAACCGGCTGGACGAGGACTTCCACCGGGCGGCCCTGCTGGAACTCGCCCGGGTGGCGCGCCGGGAGGTCCGGATCTTCCCGCTCGTGGTGTACGACACGGGAGTCCGCTACCAGGGGCTGGACCGGCTGCGCGGGGAACTGGCCGAACTCGGCGTCCCGAGCCGGGTGGAGCAGGTGTCCTACGAGTACCGGCCCGGGGGGAACGAGTTGCTGGTGCTCTCCACCGCCGCCCACCGGCCGTCGGCCCGGACCGCACCGGGCGCGGCGGGCGCACCGGACGCACCGGACGCACCGGGCGCGGCGGAGGCCGTGGACCCGGTGCGGTGGCGGCACCGGGAGCCGGGGACCTGAGTGGCCGGCCGGTCGCGGGCCGGACGACGGGAACCGGGGTAGGCGCGGCGGGTG
>NZ_JBIVVI010000289.1:0-8299 GCF_044757675.1 Kitasatospora sp. NPDC091257 | reverse complement strand
AGGGCCGGCTGGCCACCGTGGTGCTGCCGGCCCGGCTCGCCGCCCGGGTACGCGGGACGGAGGGCCGGGCGGCGTTGCACCGCTACCGGCGGGCGGAGGATCAGTCGCCCGCGTCGGCGGCCGTCCTGCCCAAGGTGATCTAGGTGATCCGGGGTCTGTCCTGAAGGACTACTGGAAGGACTGCTCGATCGCCGTCCACAGGCCGAGCCGGGCGCGCAGCGCGGTGCGGACCGTCTCGGCGCAGGAGTCCCACTTGTCCTGGTCGTCGCCGCACAGGTCGATCAGCATCTGCATCGCCATCGGGGTGTGCTGCTCGCCGTCGACCTCGATGTGACGGGCCAGGTAGTCCTTGAAGACGGTGAGCGCGCCCTCGGGGTCGTCGATCCGGATGACCTGGGCGAACATGTCCGGGATCAGGTCCTCGCGGCCGAAGGCGAAGGCGGCGGCCCGGCAGTGCACCGGCGCGTTCTCCACGATCGACCAGGTGGTGGAGGTGAAGTCGAGGGCGGCCTGCGGAACTTCGGCCTTCTTCAGGGCCTCCGGAACGGTGCTGCCGGCGCCCAGCAGGGCCAGGAACTCCTCGATCGGGCGCGGGTCGGCACCGGCCAGCCGCATGCCCTCCACGTACAGCTCGAAGTGGCTGGTGTAGCCCTCGCCGAGCTCGTCGCTCTCCTCGACCAGGACGATCTCGTTGATCAGCCGGCGGCTGGCGGTCGGGCCGTTCGGGACCCACGGCACGTCCACACAGGTGAGGTCGCGCTGGAGGCTCTTGAGCAGCGACATGAAGTCCCAGACGGCGAACACGTGGCTGCCGAGGAAGGTGCGGACGCGCTCGATGCCGGTGAGCGAGCGGTACACCGAGTGCTCGACGACCTCGCGGCGCAGCGGGTCGATGGCCTGCTGAAGGCTGCTCAGGCCGGGGTGCGAACGGTCCCAGTGGTAGCGGTTCGTGGACAATGCGACTCCTTGGTGGGCTCGTTGGACAGTCAACGGGTCTACGGGGGTCTTGCGCGATCATCGTACGGTTTCTGGCGCGTACTCGTCAGTGATCTTTGTAATTCGATGCCGAACAGTTCGTGGGCGGGTGCGGTCAGCGGTGCTTCAGCACGAGGCCGAGCGCGTGCCGCAGCTGCTCGCGACCGGGCAGGACGGCGCGGTCCAGGGCCGGGGCGAAGGGCAGCACGGCGCCGTCCGGGCGGGTGATCCGGCGGGGCGGGGCGATCAGGCGCATCTCCTCGGCGGCGGTGGCCAGCACCTCGGCGCCGAAGCCGCAGCTGCGGTTGGAGTCGTCCAGGACGACCAGTCGCCCGGTGCGCTCCAGCGAGTCGGCGAGCGCCTGCCAGTCGAAGGGGTACACCGTGCGCGGGTCGAGGACCTCCACCGAGACGTCCGGCGCCAGCTCCTCGGCGACCGCGAGGGCGTCGTGCACCAGGTGCCCGAGGGCGACCACGGTGACGTCGGTGCCCGGCCGGTGGATCCGGGCCCGGCCCAGCGGGACGGGCACGAGGTCCCAGGTGACGGTCTCGCGCACCGGCATCGCGGCGGCGGGCGCGAACACCACGACCGGGTCCGGGTCGCGGATCGCCGAGCGCAGCAGCCCGTAGGCGTCGGTCGGGGTGGCGGGCACCACGGTCTTCACCCCGGCGTGCGCGAACAGGCTGTACGGATGGTCGGAGTGCTGCCCGGCCCAGCCGTCCCGGGAGCCCGAGCCGGGCACCAGGCAGGTCAGCGGGACGGCCGCCTGGCCACCGGTCATCAGCGAGAACTTGTGGGCCTGGTTCACGAGTTGCTCGAAGACCAGGAACAGCAGGGACGGGATCTGGAACTCCAGCACCGGACGCCGGCCGGCCAGCGCGGCGCCGACCGCCATCGAGGTGAAGGCCTGTTCGGACAGCGGGGTGTCGACGATCCGTCCCGGCCCGAAGCGGTCCAGCAGGCCGAGGGTCGGCCCGGCCAGACCGGCGCCGATGTCCTCGCCGAAGATGCAGACCGCCGGATCGGCGGCGAGTTCGTCGGCCAGTGCCCGGTTGAGCGCCTTGGTGTACGAGAGCCTGGTCACGGTGTCACCCCCGCCCGGGGCCGCAGCCCGTCGGCGTACAGGTGGTCCAGCGCCCCCGCCGGGTCCGGATGCGCCGAGGCGAGCGCGAACTCCTCGGCGGCGGAGAGCTGTTCGGCCACCGCGCGGTCCAGGTCGGCGACCGTCGCGGGGTCGAGCAGGGCGGCGGCCCGGGGGAGCGGGTCGCGCTCGCGCCAGGCCCCGACCTCCTCGGGGGAGCGGTAGCGCAGTTTCATCCGGCGTTCCATGGTGTGGTGGCCCTCGTAGCGGTAGGTGCGGCAGGCCAGGAAGCCAGGGCCGCGGCCGGTGCGGGCCCGTTCGACGGCGCGCAGCGCGGCGGTGCGAACGGCCTCGGTGTCCATGCCGTCCACCTCCTCGGCGGGGATGCCGAAGGCGGCCGCCCGGCCGGTGGCGCTGCCCGCGACGGCGGTGGCGGCGGGCAGGGTGGTGGCATAGCCGTTGTCCTCGCAGACGAACAGCACCGGCAGGCGCCACATCGCGGCGAGGTTGAGCGACTCCAGCAGGACGCCCTGGTTGAGCGCGCCGTCGCCGAAGAAGGCCACCGCGACCGGGGTCCGGCCCGACGCGGGCCGCCCGGCGACGGGACCGTCGGCTCTCACCCGTTCGGCCGCCGACCGTTCGGGGGAGGAAGCGGCCCGGGCCGCCCAGGCGGCGCCGACGGCGATCGGGGCGCCGGCGCCCACCATGCCGTTGGCGCCGAGGATGCCCAGCGAGAAGTCGGCGGCGTGCATGGAGCCGCCCCGGCCGCCGTTCGATCCGTCGACCCGCCCGAGGAGCTCGGCGAGCAGCCGGTGCGGCGCGGTGCCCCTGGCGAGCACGTGGCCGTGGCCGCGGTGGGTGCTGGCGAGCCGGTCGTCGGGGCCGAGCGCCGAACAGACGCCCACCGCGACGGCCTCCTGCCCGATGTACGGGTGGATGCCGCCGGGGATCGCGCCGGATTTGACCAGGCCGAGTGCCAGCTCCTCGAAGCCGCGGATCAGCCGCAGCATCCGGTAGCGCTCGGCGGGGGTGTCCAGCGGGGCGGGGCGGGCCTGTGCGCCGGGGCGGGCCTGTGCTCCGGGGCCTTTGGGCGGCCCGGCGCTCGCGTCGGTCGTGCGTGCGGGAGCGGTCACGGCCGTCCCCGCCAGACCGCCGGGCAGAACAGCGGGTCCGCGTAGTCCGGCCGGTCGTCGTCCGTGCGGCGCACCAGCACGTCGTGGTTGTACACCACCGGCTCGCCGTCCGGCCGGTCGTGCCGGCGGTACTCGTTGGCGCTGTCCTGGAGGTGCAGCGAGATCGCCCGGCGCGGGTGGGAGGCCAGGTTGGGGCCGCTGCCGTGGTAGGTGCGGCAGTGGTGGAAGGACATGTGGCCGCGCGGGATCAGCATCGGCACCTTCCGCACCCGCTGCCCGTTGTGGGCGGCGTTGGCGGCCAGGATGTCCTCCAGCTCGGAGCCGTCGCGGTCGGCGAAGTGCCGGGTGGAGTCCTCGCCGGAGGGCAGCTCCTGCCAGCGGTGGCTGCCGTCGACCATGGTGATGGTGCCGTTCTCCTCGCGGCAGTCGTGGAACGGGATGAAGGCGGTGAGCATCTCGTCCGAGGTGCAGGTCTGCCAGTAGTGCTTGTCGAAGTGCCACGGCACCCGGTTGCTGGGCTCCTCGGGCACCGGGGGCTTGTAGATGAGCGTCGACTGGAAGATCCGGATCTCCTGGGTACCGGCGAGCAGCGCGGCCACCGCGCCGATCAGCGGCTTGCGCAGGATCGCGCCGATCGCGTCGCTCTCGTAGTGCACGTAGTCGTTGTGCCGCTGGACCGGCCCGTCCTCGGGCCGCCAGGAGGCCAGCCGGGGCGGCCGGGCGGGCAGCTCGCGGTCGCGGTGGCCGGCGTAGTACAGCTCGGTGGCGGCCTGGAGGGTGTCCAGCTCCTCGTCGCTGAACAGCCTGCGGGAGAGGTACCAGCCGTGCTCGCGGTAGTGCGCCACCTCGTCGGGGGTGGGCAGCAGGGCGAGCTCGGCCTCGGTGAGCCGGAACTCGGAGGCTGCGGCCATCGGGAGGGCCTCCTTCGGATGTGCGGGGGAGGGCCGGCCGTCGGCGGTGGGCCGGGCGACGGCTGCGGGCCGGTCGTCGGCGGTGGGACTGTGCCGTTCGACGGCCTCGTAGAGGGCCTTGATGTTCGCGGTGCCGAAGGTACCCGCTCCCTGCCGCTCGATCAGTTCGAGGAAAAAGGTGCGCCGGGGGTGTGTCGAACGGGCGAAGATCTGGAACAGCTGGCCGCCGTGGTCCTGGTCGACCAGGACGTGCAGGTCGCGCAGGGTCGCCACCGGGATGGCCGTCCCGCCGAAGCGCTCGGTCAGGGCGTCGAAGTAGGCGTCCGGGGTGGTCAGGAACTCCACGCCGCGCTCCCGGGCGGTCCGGACGGCGCCGGTGATGTCGCGGGTGCTGAAGGCGAGGTGCTGGACGCCGGCCCCGCCGTGGGCGGCGAGGAACTCGTCGATCTGGCCGGGGCGGCGGGTGGTGTCGGGCTCGATCAGGGTGAAGGTGACGCCGCCGGAGGCGCTCTGCACCACCTTGGAGTCCATCGCCTGCTCGCCGACCTCGATGTACTCCTCGAAGATCGTGCGGAAGCCCAGGGCCGTCTCGCAGAACCGCACGGCGTCCGCGAGCGTGCCGGCCGGCAGGCAGATCGCGACGTGGTCGAGGTCCTCCAGCAGGCGGGGCTCCGGGGTGGGCCCGGCGTCCGGCAGCGGCACCAGGCGCAGTGCGGTGTCGCCGAAGCCCTCGATCAGGGCGCCGGCCCGGTCGAGCACCCGGGCGCCGTGCCGCTCGGCCCGTTCCAGTGCGGCGGCCGGGTCGGCGCAGCCGAGCGCGAGGACGGCGACGCCGTCCCCGTGCCGGGCGACGTACTCGGCCACCGGGTGCTCCGGGTCGGGGGCGGAGGTCAGCCGCAGCCGGATGGTGCCCTGGCGCAGCCCGACGGTGCGGGCGCCGTCGGGCGCGGTGGCCGGGGCGTCGACGGTGAAGCCGTGGTCGGCGTGGAGTCCGGCCGCGGTCTTGTCGGCGTCCGCGCAGTGGAACTCGACGTGGGTGATGGTCTGGATGGACAACGGGATCTCCCCCCGGAGGGAACGGTGGATCGGGGATCGGCGCGCGGGCCGCCGCGCGGCGGTGGGCGGCGGGCGGTCGCCGACGGGCGGCGCCCGGCCGGCGGCACTCGGGCCACCCCCGGTGGGCGGCCACTGTCGGGCGACCGTTACTGGGCGACCGCTATCGGCCGGCCCGGGTGGAGGCCGGGCCGAGGATCAGGCTGAGGTTGTGGCCGCCGAAGGCGAAGGCGTTGCTCAGCGCGGCGCGCACCGGGGCGGATCGGGCGGCGCCCCGGACATGGTCCAGGTCGCAGGCCGGGTCGGGATCGGTCAGGTTGAGCGTCGGCGGCAGCGTCCCCCGCGCCACCGCCAGGGCGGTCACCGCCGCCTCCAGCGCGCCCGCGGCGCCGAGGAGGTGGCCGGTGGCGCCCTTGGTGGAGCTGACCGCGGGCGGCTGCGCGCCGAAGACGGCGCGCAGCGCGGCGGTCTCGGCCACGTCACCGAGCCTGGTGCCGGTGCCGTGGGCGTTCACGTAGTCGATGTCGCCCGGGGCCAGGCCCGCGTTGGCGAGTGCGGCGCGCATCGCGTCGGCGGCGCCGGTGCCGTCGGGGCGGGGCATGGTCGGGTGGTGGGCGTCGGTGGAGGCGCCCCAGCCGAGGACGTCCGCGTACCCGGCGGCACTGCGGGCCTCGGCGTGCTCGGCCCGCTCCAGGACCAGGACGGCGCTGCCCTCGCCCAGTACGAAGCCGTTGCGGCGGGCGTCGAAGGGCCGGCTGGCCTGCTCCGGTTCGTCCCAACCCTGCGCCAGAGCACGGGCGTTGGTGAAGGCGGCGGCGATGGTCGGGTGCAGCGAGGACTCGGTGCCGCCGCACACCACCACGTCGGCGTCCCCGGCCCGGATCAGCCGCAGCCCCTCGGCGATCGCCTGGGCGCCGGCCGCGCAGGCCGTCACCACGGCGGAGCTGTAGCCCCGGATGCCGTGCTTGATGGCGATCCGGGCGGCGGCCATGTTGGAGAGCATCCCGGGCAGCAGGTACGGGCTGACGCCGGGCCGGCCGCGTTCCAGCCGGCGGTGCGACTGCTGCTCGAAGGTCTCCAGTCCGCCGCCGCCGGTGGCCAGAACCACGGCGGTGCGGTGCGGGTCGGAGTCCCGGCCGACGGCCAGGCCGGCGTCGGCGAGCGCGTCGTCGGCGGCGGCCAGGGCGAGCAGCACGAAGCGGTCCACGCAGCGGGTCTCGGTGGGCGGCAGTACCTCCCGGCCGTCGACGGCGGGGGCGATCCCGGCGGCGTGCAGCCAGCCGTGCGCGGGGTGGCCCTCGGGGACGGCCCGCAGGCCGGAGCGGCCGGTGACCAGCGCCTCGAACACCTCGGCGGGTCGGCGGCCGAGCGGGGAGACCAGGCCGATGCCGGTGACGACGGCACCGGGGCGCGGGCTCATGCGCGGACCTCGTTCCGCTCGGCGGCCGCTTCGCGCGACGCGCACCCCTCGACGACGCGTTCGCTCCGCTCGCTCATGCGCCCACCGCCGCGAGGTGGATCTCCCGCAGCAGGACCTTGCGGACCTTGCCGGTCGGGCCGAGCGGGATGTCGTCGGGGGAGACCGCCAACACCTTGCGGACGGTCGCGGCGGCGGCCTCGTCCAGGGCGGCGACGACCGCCGCGGTGCGGTCGGCGGCCGGGTCGGCGTCCGCGGCGAGGAGCAGCAGCACGTCGGTGACCACGCGCTCGCCGTCCCGTACCGCGACCACCGTGCAGTCCAGCACGTCCGGGCAGGCGGCCAGCACCCGCTCCTCCGACATGGCCGTGAACAGCCGCTTGCCGCCGCCGAGTTCGACCGAGTCGACGGCCCGGTCCACGTGGTAGTAGTAGCCCTCCTCGTCCCGGTACATCAGGTCCCCGGTGAGGAAGCGGCCGCGCAGCCGGGTGCGGAAGGTGGTGGCCGAGTCGTTCCAGTAGCCGAGCGCCAAGGTGGGTGAGGCGGTGGCGAGTTCACCGACCTCGCCGGGGCCGAGCGGCTCGCCGTCCGGGCCGACCACCTCGCAGTCGACGAAGGCGTGCGGGCGGCCGACGCAGCGGCCGTAGCGCTCGGTGCCGGGGCCGTGGGTGATGAAGAAGTGCGAGTGGCCCATCTCGGTGGAGCCGAGGCCGTCCACGAACAGCGAGCCGGGCAGCCGGGTGCGGCCGGCCCGGGTGACGGTCTCCCGGCTGCCGGTGGCGATCAGGCGGCGGATGTGCACCTCGTGGGCGCAGTCGCCGGTGTTCCACCAGAGCGCGACGGAGCTCAGGTCGCGGGCGGCGAGGTCGTGCCGGGCGAGGTCGGCCCAGGTGGCGGCGAAGCCGATCACCCCGGTGGGCCGCCACCGCTCGACGGCCTCCAGTACGCCGTCGCCGGACTGCCGGGAGAGTACGGCGAGTTCGGTGTGCGAGCTGAGCGCGAGGTTGAGGGCGATCAGGGTGGCGGCGTGCGGGGCGGGCAGTGCGCTGAGCATCCGGTCCTGGCCCTGCGGGCGGGGCAGCCGCAGCCGGTGGCGGATCGCGGCGTACAGGCTCGCGTGCGAGTGGACGACGGCCTTGGGCATTCCGGTGGTGCCGGAGGAGTGGGTGATCGCCACCGGGTCGCCGGACCAGTGCCGGTACGGCTCGGGGGCGGCGTCCGGGTCGCCGGAGCCGAGGGTGGAGATCTCCGGCAGCAGCGGCGCGCCGGGGTCGTGGCCGGCCAGTGCGGCCAGGTGGGCGGGGTCGGCGAGGACGCCGGCCGCGCCGAGGCGGGCGATGTAGCGGGCGGCGCGCTCGCCGTCCAGGTTGGGGTTGAGCAGGGCCGGGACGGCGCCGAGCCGGGCCAGGGCGAGGAAGGAGAGCACGTGGTCGGCGGCGTCGCTCGCGTACACCACGACGGGGTCGCGCCGGGTGATGCCCAGCGCGTGCAGTGCGGCGGCGCGGGCCCGGACGGCGCGGTCCAGCTCACGCAGGGTGAAGGGCTGCCAGGCGGGGTGGTCGTCCACCGGGGTGTCGAAGCTGAGCAACGGCACGTCCAGGTCGAGCCCGAGCGCGATCCGGGCGGTCAGGACGTTGCCGGCGCCCACGTCGGGGTCGTCCGCGAGCTGGGTGCGGAGGCTGCGGATGGTCACGGGGGTGGATCCCTCCCTCGGGGCCGGTGGACGGCC
>NZ_JBIVVI010000288.1:0-8309 GCF_044757675.1 Kitasatospora sp. NPDC091257 | reverse complement strand
ACTCCAGCCCGACGCGCTCCTCGTCCGCGCGCAGCACCCGCTCCAGGTGCCACAGCGGCTCGCCCTCGGGGTCGAAGTCCCCTGCCAGCGCGGGCACCCGGGCGACCGGCACGTACGTGGACTCCAGCCCGACGCGCTCCTCGTCCGCGCGCAGCACCCGCTCCAGGTGCCACAGCGGCTCGCCCTCGGGGACCTCCAGCAGCCGGGCCATCGCCGCGTCGGCGGGCAGCCGGTCCAGGGCGATCAGGGTGCGGCCCGGGCGCAGGCCCTGGCGCGAGACGCCCTCGGTGTAGCTGCTCAGGGACAGCGGCTGCTCGATCTTCGGCCCGGCCACGACCGTGCCCCGGCCCTGCCGCCGCAACCGGCCCTCCAGCAGCAGTTCGCGCAGCGCCTGGCGCACCGTCGCCCGCGCGACCCCGTGACGCTGCGCCAGATCGACCTCGGTGGGCAGCCGCCCGCCCGGGCCCAGCTCGGCGATCAGCTCCTCCAGGCGGGCCTTGACCAGGTAGTACTTGGGCACCCGGCCGTGCTCGGGGACACCGGCGCGGGCGGGCTCGGGGACGGCCCTGGGGATGGGGTGGTTCACCGCGCAAGCCTATCGAGCGCCGTCCGGGCCGGGGCCCGCCGCCCGGGCCTGCTGCTGCCGCCGGCGACCCGTGGCCCTACCCCTCGGAGGCCGCCCGGGCCGCCGGCCCGCCGTCCTCCTTGCTTTTCCCCTCACAGTCCTCCTCGACGTGGTGCCTGAAGTCCGCCAGATCGTCGATCACCCGGCGGTCGACGAAGCCGAGCGCCTCGGCGAGGTGCTCCCAGAGCCCGTGCGGCTCGACCTCCAGCTGGAGCATCACCCGGGTGGTCCGCTCGTCCACGGGGTGGAAGGTGACCACACCCCGGTGCCGCACCGGCCCGGGGCCGCTGTCCCACGCCACCCGCTCGTCCGCCACCAGCTCGGTGGTCACCGCCTCGAACTCCCTCGGCCCGGCCGCGGTCCGCACCACCCAGCTGGTGCCCGGACCCGACCGGTCGACACTGACCACCCCCCGCATGAACCGCGGGAACTCCTCGCACCTGACCCAGCTCGCATAGACCGCGCCGAGCGGCGCCGCCACCTCGACGGACTCCTCGATCCGGTGCATCGCTCCTCCTGGCCTCTCGTCACCAGCCGCCCCGGGGCGGCTTCCTGCGGAACGCGCCTGCCCGCAGAGCGGCCGGGCATGCACCGCATGGTCGATCCGGCCCTCCCGCACCTCGGGGTCCCGCCGGTGTCGTCGTCCGTTCGTGCGGCGAGGGTGCCGGTGTCGGTGCTGGTCAGGGCTCCTCGGCGCTGTATAGCCTGACGGGGCGTCGGGCCGGACCGGGAAACGGAAGTTCGATGACGAACTCCCTCGGCGGCGGAAGCGGCACCTTTCCGGTGTCGAACAGTGCGCGGACAGGCGAGCCGCGCGGCCGGAAGGGGCAGTGGCGTGGACTACGGACTGATGTCGTTCGGATCGGCCCTCGGGGAGCCCGTCGCCGTCGCGGACGTGGCGTCGGAGTACACGAAGGACGTCGAACGCGTCCTGGCGTACGGCTACCGCACCGTCCACCGCAGCCCGGCCGGGGTCGGGCTCACCGACCTGGCCGTCGACGCCGCCCGGGCGGCCCTGGACGAAGCGGGCACCGACCCCGCCGAGCTGGACCTGGTGGTCCTCGCGATCACCGACATCCCCGAGTACCTGTACTGGGACGCGGCCGCGAGCCTCCAGGACCGGCTGGGCGCCCGCCGTGCCGAGGCGGTCCTCGTCGGCCAGGGCTGCGTCAGCGGCATCACCTGCTTCGACCTGCTCGCCGGCCGCTTCGCCACGCACCCCGAGTACCAGCGGGCGCTGGTGGTCGGGGCGAACCGGACGTGCGAGCCGTACTGGAACCGGATGCACACCAACTCACTGCTGTTCTCCGACGGCGCCGGTGCCGCGGTGGCCGGGCGCGGCCACCCCGAACTGCGCTGGCGGGCCAGCGAGACGATCAGCGACGGCCGCTACGTCGACCTGTTCCGGATGGACCGGGGCGGGGCGGCCGACCCCTTCCGCGGCGGTCGGACGCCCCCGCCGGCCCGCGACGCCTGGGGCCTGATGGAGTTCTTCGACTACGACGCCGAGCGCTTCCAGGAGTTCGCCGGCCTGATGGGCGAGCGGGTGCACGAGGTGGTGGCCCGGGCCTGCAAGCGGATCGGCGCGTCCGTCCCGGACCTGGCCAGGGTGGTGCTGCTCAACGACAACCTCGGCACGCTGACGAAGCTGGCCGACCGGCTCGGCGTCCCGGTGGAGCGCACCAACCTCGAAATCTCCCTGGAGCGGGGCCACTTCGGGGCCGCGGACCACCTCCTCGACCTCCATCACCACCGCGCGTCCGGGCACTTCGGCGACGGCGACCTGATCGCCCTGGCCGGCATGGGGCGCGGCATGCACTGGAGCTGCACCCTCCTGGAGTGCTGACGCCACGAACTGACGTGAATAGCCGGAAGGTTGGCCGTGCACACAGGCTGTTGCGGGTGGCCGAACCGTCCCTATACTGCCGTTGCCCGTCGACCAGAACCGGCCGCGGGCATCCGCTGCCGCGCCCGGTCAGGGCGGCCGGCCGGCCCGTACGAGGGAGAACCGATCATGGTCAAGCACTACCTCAAGTACGCCTTCAGCACCCTCACCGCCGCCATGTTCCTCCACATGGTCTGACCTGATCGGGGCCTGATCCGATCGACCCCGGCCGGGGCCGGGTGGCGTACCGTCCGACCCTGGCCTGGGGAGTCCGCTTGTTCGCGACCGCGCTGAGCCAACTGCGTTACGGCGCAGCAATCCTGACGAACCGTCGAATACGCCCGAACGACCTGGAACGCCTCGCGCGGGACCTGGTCGCCACCATCGCCGAGTTCGGCGAGCCCGGCGAGGACTCCGCCCTGCTGCCCGGCCGGGCCGGACACGTCGACCCGCAGGTGCGGCGCGAGGTGGCCCGGCGCAGCCTGCGCGCCACCGCCCGCGCCGCCGCCCGGCACACCGCCCACTACCGCCGGCTGTTCGCCGAACTCGACCTCGACCCGGCCCGGTTGGAGCCCGAGGACTGGTCGCGCGTCCCCGTCACCCCCAAACAGGCGCTGCGCGCCCTGCCCGCCGCCTTCGTCTCGGACGCCGCCACCCCCGTCCTGATGGCGCTCACCACCGGCACCAGCGGCACCCCCACCGCGGTGTGGTTCTCCCGCGCCGAACTGGAGTGCGCCGTCGCCTTCAGCACCATCTCCGCCGTGCTCGGCCTCGGCCTGCGCCCCCGCCACACCGTCGCCTACGCCGGCTGCTCCCGCGCCACCCTGCCGCTGGTCAACGCCGAGGAGTCGGCCACCCGCGCCGGCGCCGGGTTCGTCCAGTTCGGCACCGTCGGCCCCGCCGTGGCCCTCGACCGCCTCGCCGCCCCGCTCGGCCTGCCCGGCAAGGACCCCCAGATCACCCACCTGACCACCTCCGCCTCCTACCTGGCCGCCCTCGTCCAGGAAGCCGAACAACGCAAGTGGCGCAGCGCCGACTTCGGCCTGCGGTCGATCAGCGTCGGCGGTGAGGTGCTCTCCGCGCCCCTGCGCCGCCGCGCCGAGGAGGTGTTCGGCGCCACCGCCACCTCCGCCTACCTGATGACCGAGATCCTGCCCTCCGGCGCCACCCCCTGCACCCGGGGCCACCTCCACCACACCACCGAGTTCGGACACCTCGAAGTCCTCGACCCGCTCACCTGGGAACCCACCGCCCCCGGCGCCACCGGCACCGTCGTGCACACCCCCTACGTGCCCTACCGCGACTGCACCCTGCTGCTGCGCTACGCCACCGGCGACCTCGTCCGCCTCCCCGCCGAGCCGCCCACCTGCGAACTCGCCCACCTCCCCGCCACCTCCGAGATCCTCGGCCGCTGGAACGGGCCGCTCAGCCGCACCGTCACCACCCGCGAGGTGCTCGACCTGGTCGAGGCCGAACCGGAGGTCCCGCTGCCCGCCCGCCACGCCCTCACCGAAGGCCCCGACGGCCCCGGCGGACCCGCCCGCCTGCACCTGCTGGTCGACCGCCTGCCCGCCACCGCCCTGCGCGGCCGCCTGGAGGAGCGCGCCCACGCCGCCGGCCTGCGGCTGTCCGACATCGTGCTGTACGAGGACCGCGCCGCCATGCCGCCCACCGCACCCCTGCGCGCCGACCTGCGCGAGCACACCTTCGACACCCTCGACACCGCCGGCGGCCCCGGCGCCCTCGGCACCCCACCGGCACCCCCGGCATCCCCGGCACCGTCGACGGCCCCGGCCGCGGGAGGAACCGCATGACCGTCAGCCCCGCCGCCCTGGCCGCACTGAGCGCCGCCGTCGCCGCCGAACTGGCCCTGGCCGCCTGGTACCTCGCCCGGATCCGGATGCCCCGCCCCCCGGTCGGCGTCTACACCGGCGGTGACATCGCCGTCCTGTGCGCCGGCGTCGTCCTCGCCCCGCTGCTCTACACCGCCCTGCCCGGCGCCGCCGTCTCCGCCGTCTTCGGCCTCGTCAGCTGCCTGGCCGTCCAGTTCACCCTCGCCCCGCTGCTCGCCGCCACCCGGCTGCGCGCCGCCCCCTGGTCCTGGGCCGCCGCCCTCACCGCCACCGCCGCCACCACGCTCGCCGCCCTCACCGGCCACCCCGGCGCCGCCCGGGCCGGCAGTGACCTGATGATCGCCGCCGCCGTCGTCGGTGTCGCCAACCTCTGGACCCAGAGCGGCCTGCGCTCCGTCCACACCGCCGCCCTGGCCGCCGTCCTCACCGCCTACGACCTCGCCGCCACCACCCTCACCGACACCACCGCCCGCTTCTTCGAACAGGTCCAGGACCGCCCCTTCGCCCCGATGCTCGCCCTCACCGGCGGCCCGGCCCCCGTCGCCGTCGGCCTCGGCGACCTGCTGCTGCTCGTCCTGTACCCGCTGGTCGCCGCCAAGGCCCACGGCCGCACCGCCGCCGTCGTCGCCGCCCTCGTCGGCCTGCTGACCACCAGCGCCGTCAGCGCCTGCTTCGCCCTCGGCCGGCTCACCACCGGATTCCCGCTGCTCACCGCGCTGGGCCCGCTGATCGTCGCCCAGCACCTGTACTGGCGGCGCCGCTCGGGCGGCGAGCGGACCACCGCCCAGTGGCGCGAGGGCCACCCGGTCCCGGTTCCTTCCGGTGCCGGACCCGGCACCGAGCCCGGCGCCGCCCTCGCCGCCCCCGTCCCCGAGGGCACACCCCCGGGCACCTGGCTCGCCCTCGCCGACGGCCGCGTCCTCGGCACCGGCCCCACCCCCGGCCACGCCCGACGCGACGCCCGCCGCAACGGCGCCGGCACCCCCACCACCGCCCGGCTGGTCTGACCGCCCCCGGGCGCCGATGTCAGTGCCGGCCGTCATGATTCCCGCATGATCGAGACCGCAGCACCGCTCTCCTCCCCGTCCGCGTACGCCGACGCCGTCGCCGCCGCCGTCCGGGCCGCCGCCGCGTACTACACCGACGGTTCCACCCCGCTCGGGGACGACGAGTACGACGCCCTGCTGCGGGCCATCGCCGCCTACGAGAGCGCCCACCCCGACCAGGCCCTGCCCGACTCGCCGACCGGAAAGGTGGCCGGCGGCGCCGCCACCGGCGACGTCCCGCACAGCGCGCCGATGCTCTCACTGGACAACGTCTTCTCCGCCGAGGAACTGGAGTCCTGGGCCGCCGGCCTCGAACGGCGCCTGGGCCGGCCGGTCGCCGCCTGGTGCGTGGAGCCCAAGCTCGACGGCCTCGCCGTCGCCGCCCGCTACCGCGCCGGGCGCCTGCAGCAGCTCATCACCCGCGGCGACGGCCTCGCCGGCGAGGACATCACCCACGCCGCCGACGCCGTCCTCGGTCTGCCCGCCGAGCTCACCGAGCCCGCCGACATCGAACTGCGCGGCGAAGTCCTGCTCACCCAGGAGCAGTTCGAGCACGCCAACCGGGTGCGCGCCGAGCACGGCGCCACCCCCTTCGCCCACCCCCGCAGCGGCGCCGCCGGCACCCTGCGGGCCAAGGACCGCCCCTACAGGATCGAACTGACCTTCTTCGCCTACGACGCCGTCGGCCCCGAGGGCCTCGACCACAGCGCCCTGCTGGACCACCTCGCCGCCCTCGGCGCCAACACCGCCGCCACCACCGACGCCCGCCCGCGGCACTGCGCGGGCATCACCGAGGTCCAGCAGCGCATCGAGGAGATCGCCGCGCTGCGCGCCGAACTGCCCTTCGGGATCGACGGCGTGGTGGTCAAGGCCGACCTGGCCGCCGACCGCGCCGAGGCCGGCCTGGGCTCGCGCGCCCCGCGCTGGGCGGTGGCCCGCAAACTGGCCGCCCAGCACAAGGTCACCCGGCTGCTCGGGGTGGAGTGGAACGTCGGCCGCACCGGGATCATCGCCCCGCGCGCCGTCCTCGAACCCGTCGTCATCGACGGCGTCACCGTCACCTTCGCCACCCTCCACAACCCCGCCGACATCGAACGGCGCGGGCTGATGATCGGCGACCAGGTCTTCGTCTACCGCGCCGGCGACGTGATCCCCCGGGTGGAGGCCCCGGTGCTCGACGCCCGCACCGGCGCCGAGCAGCCGATCGCCTTCCCCGAGGCGTGCCCGCGCTGCGGCGACGCCATCGACACCAGCGAACAGCGCTGGCGCTGCACCCGCGGCCGCAACTGCCAGGCCGTCGCCTCCGTCCTCTACGCGGCCGGCCGCGACCAGCTCGACATCGAGGGCCTCGGCGGCACCCGCGCCGTCCAGCTCGTCGAAGCCGGCCTGGTCGCCGACCTCGCCGACCTGTTCACCCTCACCCGCGAGCAACTGCTCACCCTGGAACGGATGGGGGAGACCAGCGCCGACAACCTGCTCGCCGCGATCGCCACCGCCCGCACCCAGCCGCTCAACCGGGTCTTCTGCGCCCTCGGCATCCGCGGCACCGGACGGACCATGTCCCGCCGCATCGCCGCGCACTTCGGCAGCATGACGGCGATCCGCGCCGCCGACGCCGAAACCCTGGCCGGCGTCGACGGCATCGGCACCGAGAAGGCCCGCGTCGTCGCCGCCGAACTCGTCGACCTCGCCCCGCTGCTGGACCGCCTCGCCGCCCTCGGCGTGGGCACCGCCGTCACCGCCCCGACCGCCCCCGCCGCCGCGGCGGGGGCGAGCGGCACCGGCGACGGGAACGGCACCGGCGACGGGAACGGCACCGGCGAGGGGAGCGACGGCGGTGGCGACGGCGGACCGCTGGCCGGTGAGGCCGTCGTCGTCACCGGCAGCATGACCGGCGCCCTCGCCGACCTCTCCCGCAACCAGATGAACGAACTGATCGAACGCGCCGGGGGCAAGGCCTCCTCCTCGGTCTCCAAGCGCACCACCCTCCTGGTCGCGGGCGAGAAGGCCGGCTCCAAGCGCGCCAAGGCCGAGGAACTCGGCATCCGCATCCTCACCCCCGAGGAGTTCGCCACCCTGGTGGCCACCCACCTGGAAGCCTGACGGCCGGCCGGCGCTACGGGGGGTTGCCGTTGGCGGCGAGGCGGGCGCTCATGTCCGCGTGGGCGCGCTCGGAGCGGGTGTTGGCCGGGTCGTGGACGAGGCGCAGGTAGTCGTAGAGGATCCGCACGCACGCGTCGCGGGTGGAGCAGGGCGCGTCGGGGGCCAGGTCGAGGCCCCTGGTGATCTCCATCAGCCGGCCGTCGGCCGCGGCGTACACCGGGTGCCAGACGAGCCGCACCGCCGGGTCGAGCGCCATGACCACCCGCAGCTGCGGCACCTCCTGCGCGATCAGGACGCTCTCGGGGTCGTAGGCCCGCAGGAAGATGTGGACGGGGCCGCGGGCGCGGCTCACGAAGGCCTTGGACAGGACGTTCCACATCGGCGTCTTGAGCATCCAGTCCGGGGTCAGCGCCAGCCGGTCGACCACGCCGCCGAAGGCGGTGGCCTCCAGCGGGGTGTGGCCCTTGGCGAGGGCGTAGTCGCTGATCTCCCGGCCGCCCGACCACAGGGCCAGCGTCGGCGTGTCGATCTCCAGGTGGTCGCCGACGACCTTCACCAGCTCCTGGTACCAGCTGTTCGACGCGCGGTGGTCGCGCTGGTCCTGGCGTTCGGTGAACCGCGCCATGGCCTCGTCGTTGAGCCGTCCCTGGTCGGCGATGCCGCCGAGGACGAGCTGCCAGGCGATCTCCGTGACGTCCCCGGAGAAGCCCGCCCGGGCCATGTCCTCGCGGAACGTGCCCCACTCGCCGTGCCCGGTGGGGTCGGCGGCGTCGCGCCGCGCCTGCTCCCTGACCCCG